>JBOGFV010000149.1:0-6762 GCA_050743525.1 Acidimicrobiales bacterium | reverse complement strand
GGACCCAGCAGGGCCAGCACCGCTCCGGTCAGGGCGACGGCGAGGACCAGTGCCGAACGGAACCGGGCGCGCGGCCGTCGGCCGACGGGGTCACGGCGCATGACGGAGCAGTCTCGTTCCCGCCGGTGGCCCCGGACAATCGTCCCGGGGCGCTCGGGCTTAGGCGGCCGACAGCGAGTGGAACTCGGCCAGGATGTCGGCCCCACCCTCGTGGGCCAGGCACCACCGCTCGACCTCGCCGAGGACGGCCTGGCGGCTCTGCTCTCGCCCGGCCCCCAGGCTCTGCTCGAGCAACTGGTCCCACAACGTCTGCACCATCTCGGTCCCGGGGTGGCGCTTGCCCCCCTCGCCGACCCAGGTCCGGTCGCGCAGCTCGGTGATCGCGGTGGCCAGGTAGCCAACGTGGGGCGTCTCGTCGGCCCGGATGTAGCTGACGAGCCGCCCGGCGGCGCCGTCGCCGGCGACGAGGTCGGGGTCGGACAGCCACGCCTCGGCCCAACGGAAGGTGTGGAACGCCGAGACCTCGATGAACAGCACCCGGATCATGAGAGCGGTCATCCCCTCGAGCTCCGGGTCGATGTCGTCGGGAAGCATCCGGACCGTCTCGGCGGGCCCGCTCCCCCGCTGGCCGAAGCCCATCCGGGTCAGCATCCCCTCGATGTCGATGTCGGCCGACTGCGACTCGAACGCGACGTCGCGAGCCGCGAACCACATGTCCTTGTGGCCCGCCTCCTTCTCCCATCCGGCCTCGTCCCGGCCGTGGGCCTCGAAGAGCCCGCCGCCCAGATGGTCGATGGCGCTGCCCGTGATGTCCTCGTCGAAGAAGCGCTGCAGGTTCGACGGCTTGAGCAACCGGATGTTGGCCCCGTACCCCTCGACGGTGCCGATGCGCGTGAGCGTCGCGATGAGCGGCTCGTGGACCCCGGCTTCCACGAGGAACCGGGCCTGGGCCTCGTTGGGGAAGTGCCCGCCCCACAACTCCATCGGCACGTCGATGATCGGCTGGCCGAACGCCTCGGTGTGGTGGGCGCGCCACGCCTGGATGGCGGGGACCCGGAACTTGGTCCGCGGCGACACGTACTCCCCGTCGTCGGTGAAGCCGCCGTGGCAGCGGACGCCCCCGGCGATCAGCGGTGTCTTCGTGTCCACGTCGGCCAGGAGCTCGCCCTCGGTGAACTCGAGCTGTGCGGTGACGGTCACGGCTACCTCCCCTGCACGTTGTCTACACAACTGTATATACTTCAGCGTATACCTGTCCAGACCAAACTACTGCCCCGAGCCGAGCGCCGCGCGTCCATCCTGAGGGGCGCGGCCGAGGCGTTCGCGCGGTCCGGGTTCGCCCCCACCTCGATGGAGGACGTGGCGGCCGCGTGCGGGGTCACCCGCCTCATCCTCTATCGACACTTCGAGACCAAAGAAGACCTGTACCGGGCGGTCCTTCAGGAGGTGTTCGACCGGCTCGGGCAGGAGCTGGAGGCCGAGCTGGCGGCCGGCAACACCCGGGGCCTCGGGGCGAGGACCCTGCTCACCGTCGCCCGCGAGGAGCCGGGCGCGTTCACGCTCCTGTGGCGCCACGCCGCCCGGGAGCCGCAGTTCGCCGAGTACGCGAGCGAGCTGCGTTCGATCTCCGTCGCTGTCCTCCGCCAGTTCGTGGCGTTGGACAGCGGCGACCCGGTCCTCGACGTCTGGATGGGCGAAGCGCTGTTCGGTTGGCTGGTCGAGGCGACCCTCACCTGGCTCGAGCGGGGCGACCCGTCCCGCGACGGCGAGTTCGTCGAACGGACCACCGCCGGCCTGCGGGCACTTCGAGCCGCCTGGAGCTGACCCATCGGCCCGGGTGCCGGTTTGACCGGTCCGTGCCGACGCGGACAACCTCGGCCTATGGGCACGTTCGCCGAAGACGTCCGCGTCACGCGTGTCGGTGACGGCCGCTACCGCGCCGAGCTTGACGAATCCTGGAACGTGGTGGCGCTCCCCCAGGGGGGAGTGCAAGCCGCCCTGGGACTCCGCGCCGCGGCAGGCGAGATCGGCGACCAGCAGGCCCTCCGCGCCTGCACGACCGTGTTCGCCGGTCAGGTGGCGCCCGGCGAGCTCGAGATCGACGTGCGGGTGCTGCGACGGGGCCGCTCCGCCACCCAAGTCCTCACCGAGGTCCGCAACGCGGGCGCCGCCGCGGGCACCACCACGCTGGCGGTCTTTGGCGGCCCCCGGCGCGGGCCGACCTTCGTGGACGTCGCACCGCCCGAGGTGCCCCGCCCCATGGCCTGCCCCTCCTACCGGGACCCGCCGCCCCACGGATACGAGCAAATGGAGCCGTCGCCGTTCTGGAGCCGGGTCGAGGGGCGCGGCGCCCTCGGCCATGCGCCGTGGGAGTCCTATGAGCCGACCACTTCGGACTCGGCCTCCTGGTACCGCTTCGACGACCCGCCCCTGCTCGCCGATGGCTCGCTCGATCCGCTGGCCGTGCTCACGTTGGTCGACCGGATGCCCGGCTGCATCTCCGAGCGGCTCGGCCCGGAGGAAGAGCGCTGGTTCGCTCCGAGCGCCGACCTCACCGTGCATCTCTTCGCGCCGGCCCGGACCGAGTGGCTCCTCGCCCACGATCGGGCCCGGTGGGCCGACGGCGGATGGGCATCGGCCGAGTCGATGCTGTGGGACGAGCGCGGGAACCTCGTCGCCTACGGAACCCAGCTGATGCTGTTCACGTACTTCGATACCTGAACCCGGACCCGCCACTGGCCGACCGGGACGGTCGGCCAGTGGCTTTTCTTTGGCAACGAAGGCGCTGTGTCGATGATTACGGTGCGGCGATCCTCATCATCACGAGCGCTGTCGTCGGACCCGTTGCCAAGTTCAACTGCGACTGCGATCCACGGTCAGCAGGCTTCGGTCGAGGAACTGAGTCCGGCAGACTCGGTTCGGACTGAATCGTTCACGTGGCTGCGGTCCCGCTGCTCAGGAACCGAACTGCAGGTGCACCGTGACCGAGCCGGAGCCAGTGGGCAGGCTCGGCGCGCCAGGCAGGCTGGGCAGACCGCCACCGCCAGGCAGGCTGGGCAGACCGCCACCACCAGGCAGGCTCGGCAGACCGCCACCACCAGGCAGGCTCGGCGCGCCCGGGAGGCTGGGCAGTCCGCCGGCTCCAGGCAGGCTGGGCAGGCTCGGCACACCGCCACCGGTCGGGGTGGGCAGGCTGGGCAGCCCAGGCGCGGAGGCGGGCGTCAAGCAGACGGTTACGCCGCTGCCAGACGCCGACACCGAACCGCTGCCGGCCGGGCTGGTGACGCTGCCACTGCCGGAGCCTGAGACTGGGCCGCTCACGGGGAGACCCGGCGTGCTCTGACAACCGCCGCCCGTGGGCAGCGAGGTCGGCAGGCCCGGCACCGAGGCAGCGCTGGCCGCCATCCCAGCAGCGCCGGTCGACAGCGCGCCAGCGGCCACCAGGGCCAACGCCGCAAGTCCTGCAGCACCGCCCCCTAGCTGCACGATTCGTGTCCTTTGCATGTTTCTCCTTTGCAGGTCTGGCCGCCGGGTTCCCGACGATTTGCTCTGCTTTTGCAGGGGAAACGGGCCGATTCGGCAAATCTTGCGGTCCCGCTCAAAATTCCTGGAGGCGCGAAGGACCTGTCCATGGGCCTTTGTGGCTAGGTCGTGCCCGGAGAAGGCTAGAGGGCGGTCTGAATGTCGTTGCCGACGGCCAACGGGCCCCCGAACAGATACCCCCCGGTCAGCTGGGGGTGGCCCAGCAGGTAGGCGTCGATGCTCGGGGGAAGCGGGAGCGAGAGCTGCACGAGCAGCATCGGCCCAACCCGGCCACCCGTTGCGATGAAGGGTCCACCAGCCAGGGCGTCAGGGAGGTTGAGCCCGGTCGCCGCCCTAAAGGTCGTGGCGTGGGCGAAGAAGATCGTCGCGACGGCCGCCGACGTCGAGTAGAGGTCCTGCCCGTAGACAGGCGTCGCCCCCTGGTCGGCGCCGAAGGCGGCTAGTAGGGGGCCCCCGATCGCATAGCGCGTGTCGCCCGGATGGGCAGCCAGATAGGCCGCCGTCTCTGGGGCCTGCACGTTGCCGTCGGTCAGCAGGATCGCCCCACCGGTGGTGATGGCTGCCGGGACCGCCGACAACGCGTCCTGGAAGCTCAGCCCCGTCGCCTCGAACACAGGGGATGGATCACCCAGCGCGTGCGCGATCTCCACGGCGGTGGCGTACTCGTCGCTGCCGGCCTCGCGAACGACCTTGTAGCAGATGAAGCCCAGCTGATTGTCGATCGTGGCGCTCAGCGCGATGTCGCCGCCGAGCACGTAGACGGTCCCGCGGGCCGGCAGGACCCGTTCGATCTCGGAGAGCACGCAGGGGTCGAGGGTCGCGCTGGTCGACGCGCCCGGCGTGATCAGCATCGGCCCGCCAAGCGATGCGGCCAGCGGGCCGCCGGCCAACGCATCGAAGAAGAAGTCGGAGCGGGCGAGAACGACCGCCTTGGCCGAGCCGGCGGGGAACTCGGCCTGGGAGACCGCGATGGTGGTGGCGATGGCGTCCTGGCCGAAGATGCGCTGCACGGGGAGGCCCGGGTTCTGCTGGGGCGGCCCGGCGCCGGCCGCCGGCAGCCTCAGTGGCGTGATGTACATCTGCCGCGAGCCTCCGCAGCTATAGCTGGTGCAAGCGGGCGACGCCCAGGTCTGGTACGAGAGCCACCAGTTCCCCGAGGCGTCGGTGAACGCCATTCCGCCTCCGCTCCCCCCGTTGGTGCTGAGGATCGGGTCGGTCGGCTCACCCTGGTCGCACGGGCCGCTCGGGCCGCTGCACACCACGTAGCCGGTCGGGTAGTTGTCGGACAGGTAGTTGCCGCCCGAGAAGAACAGGTAGTACGACGCGCCCGCGAATGCCATCGAAGGGTCGTCGGTGGTCGTCTCCCACGGGTAGGTGGCCGAGGCCACCGTGAAGATCGCGGTGGGCGACTCGTCAGGGTGGTGCCGCCGGCGCCGAGCGGCTGCGACCACACCTGTGAGGCGGCTGGCGACGACCCGTCGTTGCTCTTCCAGATGAGGTACGCGGCTCCGGTACTCGGGTCGACGAACGGCTGGGGGTCGATCGACCCGCCGAGGGCGGTCTGGCACACCAGCGGGCCGCCCGAGCTGTCGCTGTAGGGGCCGGTCACGGCCGAGGCGGTGGCGACAGAGATGCAGTACTTGCCGCTCGATGTCTGCACCGCGTCGTAGAACATGATCCAGGTGCCGTTGTATTGGAAGACCCCGGGCGAAGTGGTGGTGTTCGACTGCTCCCAGGAGGCCGGCGGGTTCACGGTGAAGGCACCCGAGCCGAAGGCCTGACCGCTTAGGGTCGTCCAGCCGACCGCGGGGTCGGCGTTGGAGGTCTTGGCGATCCCGATCTGGTTGCCCCAGGTCGTCCCGGTCACGAAGGCGTAGAACGTCCCGCCCGACAACACGATGTCCGGGTCCGGTGCGTCCAGGGCCAGGGCCGGGCTGGCCGCCGGGCTGGCCGTTGGCGCAACGGCCGCCGCGGCGGGTCGGGCCGCAGGGACGACGGCCACTCCGACACTCGCCAACACGACTCCGACGGACGTGGCGGCGGCCCTCAGGGGCATGCGAGCGCGGTGACAGGATCGAATCAAGCCCATGAACCGAGTGTGACACCCGTCCGACTCGATACGACGGAATCGGTCGCCGTCCCTGCCGCCGCCCAACGTGACTCCGGCCACGGCTACAAGGTCCGAGTGACCGTCGCAGATTCAGTCGTTTCGAGCGCCCTCTGGTCCAGTGATCTTGCTCAGGAGCGGGAAGGTCGAGGCGATGATCGCGAGGGAGGCCACGAGCCCGACCACCACAGTGCTCCAGTACCCGATGCCCGGGATTCGGAACGCGATGCCGACCTGGGAGTGGAGATAGAGCGCCGCAGAGACCAGACCGACCACGATGGACACTGCCGCGACCAAGAGGAGGGGCAACGCACTCTCCAGCGCGACGACGCGTTGCAGGAGCGCCGTCGGGACACCGGTGAGCCGCAGCAAGCTGAACGGGCGCTTCCGTTCGCCCAAGCCGGCCGCGACGTTCACGGCGAGACTGCAGGCGGCGATGATCAGGCTGGCCACAATGATCACGTCTGTCATGTCCTGAATCATGGTGAGCAATCGAGCGGTCGTGGGATCGAAGGCCTCGACTTCGACCGGTGTTCCTTGGAAGGGAAAGGCCCGTTCGAGCGTTGTCCGGGCCCGTTCGAGCGATTGGGATGACCCGTCGGTGGCGACGACGACCGCGTCAACAGGAAGCCGCTCGGCCTGCCCCACCGATAGGTCCGCGGACGGCCAGATCGTCGACGAGGCGTGAGAGTTGTGCCCTAGGAGGTTCGAGAGGAAGTAGCCGACACTCGCAACCGTCGTTCCCGGAGCGCACTTGCCGATCGCCGGCGTCTTCGCCAACTGGTCGCACGCGACGACCCCGAACGACTTCCCCAGCTCGGCTTGCGAAGGGCTGTAGTGGACCACCGTCACACTGCGCACTCCCGGCGTCGAACGGAGCTCAGCAAGCACCCGGCCCGGGACCGAGGGAACTTGGGCCGAAGCCGGACAGTTGGTCGTCGAGAAGCTGCAGAAAGGGTCGGCCAGGGTGCCTCTCCCTGCACTTCCGCCGGAGCTGCGGCTGTCAGCGGCGACGGAGCTGAGGGCCCCGATCGCGGCGCTCGTGATGAAGAGAGCGATCACCAGCCCACTGACGAACCGGAAGGCGGCCTTGGGATTGTCCAGCAGTCGGC
>JBOGFV010000148.1:0-3837 GCA_050743525.1 Acidimicrobiales bacterium | reverse complement strand
CGTCGGTGGCGAGGATCGCCACCTGGGGCTGGTTGATGATCGGCACCGTGAAGTAGGTGCCGAACGGCCCATCATTGGTGATCGAGAAAGTGCCCCCGGAGATGTCGTCGGCACCGAGCTGACGGGTCCGGGCCCGGCCGGCGAGGTCGCGGATCCGACGGGCGATGCCTCGCAGTGTGACCTCCTCGGCCCGGTGGATGACCGGAACGATCAGGCCCTCGTAATCGAGGTCGACGGCGATCCCGAGGTTGACCTCCGGGTGGACGACCAGGGAGTCGTCGCCGACCGACGCGTTCAGGTTCGGGTACTCCCGGAGGGCCTCGATCGCGGCCCGGGCCACGAACGGGAGGTAGGTAAGGGTGAAGCCCTCTTCGGCGCGAAAACGGCCGCCGTGCGACCGGCGCACCCTCTCGACATTCTCGAAGTCCGTCTCGGCGGCGATGAACGCGTGCGGCGACGTCGCCTTGGACCGGACCATGTGCTCCGCGGTCCGGCGGCGGACGTTAGAGAACGGGACGACCTGGTCACCGGCCGCCGGAACGATCGCCTGAGCCGTCGGCACAGGTGCGGCTGGAGCGGGCGCGGGTGCTGCAGCCGGCGCGGGTGCTGCAGCCGGCGCGGGTGCTGCCGGTGCAGCAGTCGGCGCGGTTGGCTGGACACCAGGCGGTGGCGCTGCGGCTCGCTCGTTCGCGTGTTGCGAGTCGATGTAGGCGAGCACGTCCTCGCGTGTGATCCTGCTCCCAAGGCCGGTGCCACGGATCTGGGAAGGATTGATTCCGTGCTCGGCCAGTAGCCGTCGCACCATCGGAGACAACAAGAGCGCGTTCTCCGAACCGGCTTCTGTCGCAGGCGGCGGGCCAGCGGCAAAGCCCGGAGGCGCTGGCGGCGCCTGGGGAGGGGCGATCACTTCCCCCTGGACCGCCTGAACGAAGGGGGGTGGAGGCGGCGGTGGCGCGGCGGCCGGGGGTGGAGGCGGCGGTGGCGCGGCCGGTGCCTCTGGGGATGCGGCCGCCGTCACGCCAATCGAGCTCCCCTGGCCATCGCCGATCACCGCGAGCCGGGTGCCGACATCGACAGTCTCGCCCTCGGGGACCACGATCTCGGTCAGGACCCCAGAGGCCGGTGACGGAACCTCGGTGTCCACCTTGTCTGTCGAGACCTCGAACAGGGGCTCGTCTCGCTCAACCTGATCACCGATCGCCTTCATCCATCGGGTGATCGTGCCTTCGGTGACGGTTTCTCCGAGCTGTGGCATCGTCACGTCAGCCAACGTGGAGCCCCCTTCCGGTGAGGGCCAGCATTGTCTCGCCAAAGGTCTCGGACAGCGAGGGATGCGGCTGGATGAACTGGGCTACCTCGTTCGGGGTGGCCTCCCAGTTGACGGCGAGGTAGCCAGCACCCAGCTGTTCGGTGACCCACGGCCCCACCATATGGACGCCCAAGATCCGTCCAGCCGATCCGTCGGGGGCGCGCTCGGCCACGATCTTCACCATGCCCTCGGTGTCGCCGACGATCTGGGCGCGGCTATTCCCGCCGAACGGGTCCTTCTTCACGACGACGTCGATGTCCCGGGCCTTTGCCTGGTCCTCGGTCAGGCCGGCGAACGCCACCTCGGGGTGGCAATAGATGGCCCACGGGACCCGGTCGTAGTCGACCGGCACGACCGGCTCGCCCAGCATGCAGCGGATCGCGACAATCGCCTCGGCGAAGCCGACGTGGGCCAGCTGCGGCGTGCCGGCCACGACATCGCCGACCGCCCACACGCCCGGCTCGTGCGTCCGTTGGTAGCGGTCGGTCACCACGAAGCCGCGCTCGTCGATGACCACGGCCGTGCCATCGCCCACCAGGCCCTCGGTCCGGGCCCGGCGGCCAACCGAGACCACGACCATGTCGACCTCGATCTCCGGTCCTTCGGCGAGGTGCAGGACGCCGCCAACGCCACTTGGGCGCGGGACGAACCCCTTCACCTGCGATCCGGTCCGCAGATCGATGCCCCGCTTGCGGAACGAGCGGTGAACCACGCCGGCCACCTCGGAGTCACAGCCGGTGAGGATGGCGTCGAGCGCTTCGACAAGGGTGACCTTGGCACCGAGGTCGGAGAGGAGTGACGCGAACTCGCAACCGATCGCACCCCCACCGATGACCGCCACGGTCTCGGGGATCGCGTTCAGGTCGAGGAACTCGTCCGAGGTGACCACGGTGCGGCCATCGACCGGGAGCCCCGGGATGGTGCGCGGCACCGAGCCGGCGGCCAGGACCACGGCGCGGCCGACGATCTCGGCCCCGGCGTCCGGACCCTCGCTGACGCGCACCCGGTGCCCCGACAGCAGGATCCCGGTCCCCGACAGCACCGTGACCTTGCGCCCTTTCAGCAGGCCCGAGAGCCCACGAAACAGGCGCTGGACCACGGCATTCTTGCGGTCCTGGCTGACCGAGAAGTCGACGGTCGGCTCCGACGCACCGATGCCGAAGGCTGCTGCCCCCTTCACGGTTCGATAGACGGCGGCGGTCTCGAGGAACTCCTTGGCCGGGATACATCCACGGTGCAAGCACGTCCCGCCGACCTTGTCGCGCTCGACGATGGCGACCGAGAGGCCGGCCGCGGCGCCGTAGAGGGCGGTCGCGTAGCCGCCCGGACCGCCGCCGATGACGACGACATCGAATTGGGTCCCCGTGGTCGTCACCTGTCCGCTCCTCTGGTCGAGCTCTGCTCCACCTCTCCGCGAGCAGGCCTCCGGGCTCCACCCGAAGCCCGAGCGGCCACGGCCGCTCGGAACCCACCCTATCGGCGCCGACCAGGCGCTCTGGCTAGGTGCGGAGGCCTTCGACGATCCCGCGCACGCGCTGGGCCGCCCGTCGGGCGGCCTGACGCGCCAGCGTGCTCGCGGCCTCGGCGCCCCGGATGGGGCGGTACGCGTCGGACGCGGTGGTCAGCTCGGCGTCCTCGTCGTCGCTCAGGTCGAGGTCGGTGGCCTGGGCGTTGGATTCGGCCTGGGTGACCGACGACGCGCCGGGGATGACGACGACGTTGGGCCGCCGGAGCAGCCACGCCAGCGCGACCTGGGTGGGCGTCGCATCGTGGACCTCGGCAACTCGACGCAGCACCGCCAGGAGCGGCTCGATGCGCCGCAGGTTCTCGGGGAGGAAGTCCGGGGTGTTGGCCCGCATGCCCTTCGGGACGTCGTCGACCCCGTAGCGGCCGGAGAGCAGGCCCTGTTGGAGCGGGCTGTAGGCGATGACCAGGCGGTCGTGCTGCTCCGCCCACGGCAGCACCTCGCGCTCGATGCGCCGGTCGGCCAGGTTGTAGCGGACCTGGTTGGAGAGCACTGGTCCTCCGAGGGCCTCGTCGGCCCGCTTCCACTGGCCCAGCTGGAAGTTGGACACCCCGACGTGGCGGATCAGCCCGTCGCGCTGGAGCCGGGCCAGCGGCGCCATCGTGACGCCGATCGGGAAGACCGGGTTCGGCCAGTGCACCTGGTAGAGGTCGATCTGCTCGACCCCGAGCCGTCCGGCGCTGAGCTTGGCCCGCCGGGTGACGACCGGGTCGAAGGGCAGGATCGGGAACAGCTTGGTGGCGACGAACGCTTGGTCGCGGCGACCGGCCAGGGCTTCGCCGACGATGCGCTCCGAGCGACCGAACGCGTAGATCTCGGCCGTGTCGACGAGGTTGACCCCGAGCTCGAGCGAGCGGCCGAGGATCTCGGGGGCGGTTCCGGACGCGTACGAGGCGCCGTAGCCCCACTCCCGGGAGCCGAACTGCCAGGTGCCGAGACCGACCGCCGAAACCCGGACCCCGCCGACCTCGCGGAACCTCATCGCGATGCGCCTGCCGTCACT
>JBOGFV010000147.1:0-4094 GCA_050743525.1 Acidimicrobiales bacterium | reverse complement strand
GGGTCGGCGTAGGGGGAGCCGAACTGGTCCGTCGACGTCGTGCACTTCTGGCCGCCGATCGTCGTCCCCGAGCCCACCTTCACGCTGCCCGTCGCCGGGTACTTCCACGGGTACGGGCCCTCACCGGCGGGGCCGCTCTTGGCCAGCTTGGGCGCGCTTCCGGCCGCACCGGCGAGTGCGCTGGTCGCCACGCTCAACCCCACGAGCGTGCCCGCAGCCAGCAAACTGACGGCCCCCCGGCGCCGCGCGCTCGGCCGTGGCCGCCCAGTCCCGACACCCCGGGACGGGTGTCTCTTGATCAGGTTCCTCATGTTCCCTCCCCAGGTTGGGTGATTGTTCCAACAAGACCCGTGGCGCGGAGTCTTGCCGGTTTTTGGCTCTGACGCCCCGCTGGGCGGCCAGTCGTCCGGCCACGAGCACGGGCACGGGCCTCTTCCAAACGACCGTGATCGCGGAGAAAGGGCCCGTGCATCGATCTGTGCTCGGTGGCTACCCGGACGCCGTGGCGGTGCTGCCGGACGCCGTGAACAGCTTGGGCAACGTCTTTGGCCACTGGCCGAGCGAGAAGCGCTTGTCGTTGAAGATCGGCACATAGGTGCCCTTCATGCCGTTGACGGCCGACGTGGCGGTGCCGTTCCAATACACGAAGCGCGCCGTGTTCGACGCGGTGTGGTCGCCACCGCCGGGGTTGCCGTTGGTGCCGATGTTCCAGGTCCAGTTCCCATACTGGTAATCCGGCGCCCCGAACTGCGGAAGCGAGTGGGTGCCCCGGGCCAGGTTCTGCGGCGTGAGATCGGGACCGGCCGCCTGCAGCATGTTGAAGATCTCGACCAGCTGGCTGTAGTTGCCGTCGGTGCCCTTGGGGATCGTGTGCCCGGTCAGCTTCTGGTAGAGCTTCCCGGCCAGTGAGGTCGGCCCGAAGATGTCTGAGAGCGGGGAGAGCTCGCTCATGCCGAACAGGTGGCCCTGGACTTCAGCCGGGTCGTCCTCGGACTGCACGTACTGGTCCTCGTCGGTCAGCGCGGTGCCGATGATGAACCACTCGGGGTGGTAGTTCTGCGCCGCCGCCGCCTTGGTGATGATGCCTGCCGAGAACGGGTCACAGGCCAGGATGACGGTCGTCACCCCGGCCGCCTTGAACTGCACCACCGCCTGCTGGGCCGACTGCTGGAACGTCGAGATGTCGAGGTTGTAATAGAAGGTCGGCGCGATCTGCGACGCCGGCACGTGGTACTTGTTCTCGAGCAGCTTGATGCTCCGCTTCGTGCAGCTGATGTACGGCGGCAGGTTCGGGACGTAGGTGGCGAGCTTTCGGTTCTGGGAGGCGAGCGACGGGTCGCCCGCGTAGACGGCCTTGTGCCCCGCGATCAGCGTGCCCTCGACCTCCGAGGTGAGCGAGCTCACCCGGGTGCAGTCCTGGGTGGTCGACCAGATGTAGGGGTTCTGGCCCTGGAAGGTGCCCTCGTCGAAGTAGGCGTTCCCGTTGAACTCCACCTCCTGGTCGCTTGCCATGCACTGGGAGAACGGCCCGGTGCCGCCGAGCTGGTAGTCGTGGACGATCCCGGTCTCGCCGAAGGCCGGCATCTGCTTCACCGTCTGCGCGTCTGCACAGGCCTGGGCCTGGCCCTGGTTCAGGGCCTCGCTGGTGCCGTTGCCGGTCGCGCTGAAGCCCTTGATGACGACCTTGCGGCCGTAGAGGTCATAGACCTTGTTGAAGTAGCTCAAGAAGACCTGCTGGACCTGTTCGGTCACCGATGGCAGGGCGTTGCCAGCGGCCCGGGCATCGGCGGCGAGCTGCTGGGCGTTGGCAGTGCTCGGGAACTCCCGCTGGGCCAAGGTGATGGTGGTGGCAGTGACGCCGTTATAGGTGGCACCACCGTTGTTGCCGGTGAACTTGGCCACGCAGGGGGCGGCGTACGGGGAGTTGAACTGCGGGGTCCCGGCCGAGCATTTCTGGCCGCCGACCGTCGTCCCCGACCCCGCCGACACGCTTCCGGAGGCCGGGTACTTCCAGGGGTACGGGCCCTCACCGGCGGGGCCGCTCTTGGCCAGCTTCGGCGCCGTCGCTGCGTTGGCCATCGCGCTGGTCGCCACGCTGAACCCGACGAGCGTCCCGGCGGCCAGGAGGCTCACCGCGGTCCGTTGCAACGCGCTGGGTCCCGACCGACCAAATCCGTCGCGGCGTGCCAGGTGTCCCTCGAACAGGTTCCTCATGCTCTCTCCCACTTTGTGACTTTTGTGACAGGCGCCCGGGGGTCAGTTTGCCCCCTTTTGGCCTCCGACGTCGGTCGACTCCTGAGAGCGCGCTGACCCGGGCGTCACATTGGACTCGCGACCGCAAACTTCCAGGCCCCGTCCCGGCGTCCCCGCCGAGGGCGGCGGCGCGCCCGCTTTCGCCGCTACGGGCGAGACGGGAGGGCGGGGGGTCGCAGCGAGGGTCGGGTGGCGGAGTCCGGGGGCGCCGCGGCGGGCTGACGCTCGGCCCGCTCCGCCAGCACCCCGAGGGCGACCTCGAGCTGGGGGTCCTCTCCGGCCGCCCACGCCTGCGGCGGGAATGAGACCTCGATGTCGGGGTCGACGCCGTGGTTCTCGACGCCCCAGCCGAGCCGCTGGAACCAGAACGCGTAGCGGGGCTGGGTCACCGAGGTCCCGTCGACCAGGTGGTAGCGGCTGTCGATGCCGACCACCCCGCCCCAGGTCCGGGTGCCGACCACCGGGGCGAGGCCGCGCAGCTTGATGGCGGCGGTCACGATGTCGCCGTCCGATCCAGCCTGCTCGTTCACCACCGCCACGAACGGCCCCCGGGGCGCGTCGGAGGGGTAGGTCTCGGCGTTGTGGTGCCGACCCACGTCCCAGCCGAGGACGGTGCGGGCCAGCTTCTCCACCACCAGCTGGGAGACGTGCCCCCCGCCGTTGTCGCGCAGGTCGACGACCAGCGAGTCGCGGGCCACCTCGACGCGCAGGTCCCGGTGCAGCTGGGCCCAGCCGGCCCCCATCATGTCGGGGACGTGCAGGTAGCCGGCCCGGCCGTCGGTGGCGGCATGGACGGCGGCCCGCCGGTCCGCCACCCAGGCCTGGTAGCGGAGGGCCCGCTCGTCGGCGAGCGGGGTGACCACCACGTCCCGGCGGGTGCCGTCGTCGGCCTCGACGGTGAGCGCGATCGGGCGATCCGCCGCGCCGACCAGCCCGGGGCCGGGGCCGCGCACCGGATCGACCGGCACCCCGTCTACGGCGACGAGCACCTCACCGACCCGCACCGTCGCGCCGGGGGCGAGCAGGGGGGCCCGGGCGCCGGGGACCGACGACTCTCCCGGCAGGACCCTCGACACGGCCCATCGGCCGTCGTCTCGCCGGGTCACGTCGGCGCCCAAGAGCCCGAGGCGACGGAGCTCGTCGGCGGGCCGGCCGGGCGGGGTCTCGTAGGCGTGGGAGGTGCCGAGCTCGCCCTGGACCTCCCAGAACAGCTCGGAGAGGTCGCTGCGCGTCGAGATGCGGGCCAGCAGGGGCCGGTAGCGCTCGACCACGGCGTCCCACTCGACGCCGCTCATGTCCGCGATCCAGAAGTGGTCGCGCATGATGCGGGCCGCCTCGTCGTACATCTGGCGCCACTCGAGGTCGGGATCGATCCGGACCCGCACCCGGCCGGTGTCGACCTCGATCCGGTCGCTCTGGCCGTCGGGCCCCGGCGTCGGCTCGACCCGGTTGGTGGAGGGGACAACGACGAGCGAGCCGCCCTCGCGCACGACCAGCGACTTGCCGTCGCCGGTCACCGCGATCGACTGGGCCGCGTCGATCAGAGTCAGCTGCCGGCGCTTCTCGAAGTCGTAGCGGACGACGGCGGCCTTCCGGCGATCGGCGCCCGGACGGGCCTGCTCGTCACCGAGCACCCCGACCAGCGGCTCGTCGAGCCACACCAGTCCGCCGGCCGCCGCTCGCAGCTGGGAGTAGCGCCCGGCCGCCACCGGCACGGCCACCACCCGCTCGGCCAGGTGCTCGAGGTCGACGGTCACCGCGGGGACCGCCCCCTCCTCGGGCTTCTCGCCGTCGGCCCGCTCGCCCCCCGGGGCCCGGCCCCCGAGCTCAGGGTCGAACGG
>JBOGFV010000146.1:0-4174 GCA_050743525.1 Acidimicrobiales bacterium | reverse complement strand
GTCGACCAGCGCGTAGCCCACGGTCTGGGGCCGGCTCGACTGCTGGGTGGAATATCCGGAGTCCCACCGCTGGTAGTGCTCCATGGCCGCCAGCGCGTCCTTCTCGCGGTCGGTGAGGTCACCCATGTCTTCGGCGCTCGGCAGAGCGACGACCATGTTCACGTGGATGCCGGCCACGTGCTCGGGGTCGGCCGTGGCCAGCGCCGCGGTGACCGCCGAGCCCCAGTCGCCGCCCTGGGCGCCGTAGCGCCCGTAACCGAGCCGAGCCATGAGCACCGCCCAGGCTGACGCGATCCGCTCGACGCCCCACCCCGGGACCGGCGGTTTGTCGCTGAACCCGTAGCCGGGCAGCGACGGGCACACGACGTGGAAGGCGTCGGCGCGGTCGCCCCCGTGGGCGGCCGGGTCGCTCAACGGCCCGATCACCTCGAGGAACTCGACGATGGAGCCCGGCCATCCGTGGGTGAGGACGAGGGGGAGCGCGTCGGGTTCGGGCGAGGGGACATGCAGGAAGTGGACGCCGACCCCGTCGATCTCGGTCTTGAACTGGGCGATGGCGTTCAGCCTGGCTTCGGTGGTGCGCCAGTCGTAGTGCTCTGCCCAGTGCCCCACGAGCGGCCGGAGGTAGGCGAGGGGCACGCCTTGGGACCAGTCCTCGACCACTTCGGGCTCGGGCCACCGAGTGTTGGCGAGCCGGATGGCGAGGTCGGCCAGCTGCTCGTCGCCGATCTCGATCAGGAACGGCGATACGTCGTCGGCCACGGACCTTCCTTTCCTGGCGCCGGAGCCCGGCTGCGGCCGGAGCGTATCGGAGGGCCGGCGCGACGGCCGGAGGCAAAGTTCCGCGGTGTCAGACTCGGCGTCGTGGACATCGAGCCGATCGGGTGGGTCTCCTCGCCGCGCGACGATGCGATCGACGACGATTGGGGCGCGGTCGTCTCGACCATCGCCCTCGACCCGGCCCGCTTCGCTCCGGAGGCCCTCGCCGGCCTGGACGGCTTCTCTCACCTCGAGGTCGTGTTCGTGTTCGACCGGGTGGACGACGGCCAGATCCACCACGGGGCCCGGCATCCGCGCGGGAACCCGGAGTGGCCCGAGATCGGGATCTTCGCCCAACGGGCCAAGAACCGACCCAACCGCATCGGGGTGACGGTGTGCCGGTTGGTCAGCGTGGATGGGCTCAAGGTCCAGGTGGAGGGGCTCGACGCGATCGACGGGACCCCGATCGTCGACCTCAAGCCCTACATGGCCGAGTTCGGGCCGCGCGGCGCGGTGGTCCAGCCGGCTTGGAGCCGCGAGCTCATGGCCGGCTACTGGGCCGACCCCGACAGCGGCTCGCCGACGTCGGGCCGCCGGTAGCAGAAGGTGGCGGCGACGAGCCCACCGTCGGGCCGCGCCGTGACCGGATTGGGCCGTGAGCGGACCACGTCCGCCCCGAGCCTTCCGACGAGCCTCCGTCCGTTTCAGACGGCGACGGCGAGTCCGTCACCCCCGATGTCCGCAGCGTGATGGACGCCGTCGAGCTCTGCCGCCTGGTCGCGAACCGGCTCGACCTCGGTGCGGTCCCGGCGACGGTGACCGGCGACGCGGCCCTCGCCGACGGGCTCTTTGCGGCGGCGGCCGGCCCGGCCCTGGCCTGAGCGCCCCCAGGGAGCGCGCCGCGGGGCGGCCAATCCCATAGGGTTCGGAACCGGTGGCGACGAACGGTCTTCGGCTCCATGGCTGGCTGGTCCGGCAAGGACCGCTGCGGGTTCCCGAAATCACCGTCGCCTTCTGGGTCCTCAAAGCGATGTCGACCGCCTTGGGCGAGGCCACCTCCGACTACCTCGTACACACGATCGCACCGGCGCTGGCGGTCGTGCTGGGCTTCATCGCCTTCGTGTTCGCACTCGTCCTCCAGTTCCGGCGCGGCCACTACAA
Source organism: Acidimicrobiales bacterium (assembly GCA_050743525.1). Classification (GTDB taxonomy): domain Bacteria; phylum Actinomycetota; class Acidimicrobiia; order Acidimicrobiales; family RAAP-2; genus Palsa-461. Next base: position 2,254 of record JBOGFV010000146.1, on the reverse strand, counting down.
CGCCTGGACCTACTGGTTCGCGGTCGCCATGGTCGGGACCTTCGGCACGATGGCAGCCGACGTGCTCCACGTCGGACTCGGCGTCCCCTACCCGGTGTCGACCGCGATCTACGCGGTGGTGCTGATGGCCGTGTTCGTGGCCTGGCAGCGCGTCGAGGGCACGCTGTCAATTCACAGCATCGACACCCCCCGCCGGGAGACCTTCTACTGGGCGGCCGTGGTGGCCACGTTCGCGATGGGCACCGCCCTCGGGGACCTGACCGCGTACACCGCCCATCTCGGCTACTGGTCTTCGGCCATCCTCTTCCTGGGCGTGATCGCGATCCCGGCCGTCGGGTTCCGGTTCCTGCGCTGGAACGGCGTGTTCACCTTCTGGTTCGCCTACGTGGTGACCCGGCCGCTCGGCGCTTCGGTGGCCGACGGGCTGGGCAAGCCCAAGGCCGTGAGCGGGCTCGGGTGGGGCGACGGCTGGGTCGTCCTCGGGTTCGGCGTGCTCATCCTGATCGGGGTCGCCTACCTCGGCATCACCCGGCGCGACGTGCAGCGGGGCGACCACCGCCCGGGAAACGGCCCGCCCGCAGTCCCATTGGGAGACCGGGCCTAGCCGAGTACGCCTAGCCCTCGAACTCGGGGACTTCGCCGGTCTCGAGCATCGACTTCAGCCGGGAGAGGATCAGGGGCCAGCCGCTGCTCACGGCCCGGAGCATCTCGGTCTCGGTGTCGAATCCGTCGTGGATCACCGTGAGCTTGACCAGGGCGCCCATCGGCTCGAGGTCGAAGGAGACCTTCGAGCGCGGCTCGGTCTGCAGCTCGGCCAGCCGCTCCTCGGTCCAGCCGAACAGGTCGGCGTGGCGGGCCTGGTAGGTGTGCCACCGGTAGGCGAGTCGCCGGGGCGGGTCGGACTCGAGGACCTCATCGCCCCAGTCGTCGGCCGCGCCCTCGGCCCGCTCCCAGTGGATCGGCGAGCCGACCCGCCAGTCCGAGACCGGGCGCTCGCCCCAGTACGGCTCGGTGAAGTCGGGGTCGGTCAAGCTCGTCCAGAGCTTCTCGGGCGTCGTCGCGATGTAGGTGACGTAGACGAAGCGGGGCTTCTCCATGGTGGATCCCTCCAGGGCTCGCTTGAGGTCGGCCAGGGCCTCGACCCTGTCCCGGTCATATCGGCGGACCCAGCGCTGGGCGACCTCGTTGATCGGCACCGGGTTGAGGTAGTGGAGCTTCTCCCGGCCCCGCCGGACGCTCGACACCAGGTTGGCCGCCTCGAGGACGGCCAGGTGTTTGGTGACCGACTGGCGGGCCATGCCCATGCCGCCACACAGCTCCTTCAGCGTCTGCCCGTCGGCGGCGTTCAGCCGGTCGAGCAGCCGCCGGCGAACCGGATCGGCCAGGGCCCGAAAGACGTCGTCCATGCTCCTCACGCTGGATCAGGCAGCCATCTGACTGCGTGATCAGATAAGCAGTCAAATGGCTGCCCGTCAAGCGCGACGACCCGGTCGGTCCCTTGCGACGACGTGGTCCCAGCCGACCGAGCCGGGGAGCCCGGCTCCAGCGCGCCGGGGCTGACCGAGCAGCGGCCCGACCGGCGGCGGCGGTGAAGCCACGGTCGAGCGGCGCGATTATCCGGCACCACGCCGGGTATGGGGCAAGAGTCCGCCCGAGCGCTCGAGGAGTTCCAATGCCATCCAGCGAGCCGCACGAGGGTCACGGGCCGGGCCTGGTGGAAGTCCGCCGATGACTCCCCCCAGGACCTCGACCTCCAACGGCGCCCGGAAGGTGGCGGGAAACCGGGCCAAGGCGTCGGCCAAAGCGAAGGTCAAGGCGGCCCGACAGGAGGACCCTCGGGACCCCGCGCTTCTGGCCGGCTATGCCACCCTGCTGAGCGGCTACGGCGCGCTGGCCGGGGTGGTGACCTGGGCGGCGGCCCGGCGGGGTCGGAGCGTCCGAGACCTCTCGGCCCTCGAACTCCTCACCTACGGTCTCGCGACCCAGCACCTCAGCCGCCTCATCACGAAGGACTCGATCACCGCGTTGGTCCGGGCGCCGTTCACCGAGTTCAACGAGCCCGCCGGTGAAGGCGAGGTGAACGAGGAGCCAGTCGGGACCGGCCTGCGCCACGCGGTCGGCGAGCTGCTTACCTGCCCGTTCTGTGTCGGCCAGTGGGTGGCGACCGCGCTGGTGGCGGGGCGGGTGCTCGCGCCCGGACTCACCACGGCCGTGGTCTCGGTGAGCGCGGTGGCGCGGGCGGCCGACTACCTGC
>JBOGFV010000145.1:0-2992 GCA_050743525.1 Acidimicrobiales bacterium | reverse complement strand
ATCGGGTAGGTGACGAACACCACGGTCAGCAGCAGGAAGACCCGCTCGGCGTAGCGGTAGGAGCCGAACAGCACCAGGGCCCAGATCGCAACCGCCGCGACCGGCACCGAGATGTAACGGGACACGCCGAAGAGACTGAAGGCGGTCGAGATCCCGGCGAACTCCGTCACCACCAGGCCGACGTTGGCCACTGCGAAGCACACCACCCCGACGGCCGTCCACCGCAGCGAGAACTCCTCGCGGATCAGCGCGACCAGGCCCTTGCCGGTGTGGGCGGCCAGGCGCGCCACCATCTCCTGGACGACCGTGTAGGCGATCGCGATCAGGACCATGAGGAACAGGGTCCGGTACGCGAACTGCGAACCGGCCGACGCGTAGGTCGCCACCCCTCCGGCGTCGTTGCCAGCGGCCGCGGCGATGAGGCCCGGCCCGGCCGCGGCGACGTACAGCCAGATGCGGCGGCTCCGCCTCACTGCAACAGGCGCGGGAACCGGAACCGGCCGCTGGTCGGGACCAGGGCGTCGAGCACGTCGTCGGCCAGGATCCGACCGATCGGCCGCTCGTCCTCCACCACCACGAGCGACAGGCGGCGGGCCTCGACGAGCTGCTTGGCGACCTCGTCGGCCGGCGTGTCCGGGAAGACCACGACCGGGTCCTCGTCGTCGAGGAGCGAGCCGACCTGGGCATCGGCATGCTGGCGCAGCGCGATCAGCAGGTCGAGCAGCGGCAGATCGGCCACCAGACGGCCCCGCCGGTCCACGATCGCCACCGCGTCGATGTCGGCGTCGTGGTCCCTCGCTTCGATCAGCCGGTCGACGACCGCGGCGGCGGTCTCCTCGGTGCCGGCGGTGACGACGGTCGTGGTCATGATGCCGCCGGCCGAATCCTCGTCGTAGCCGAGCAGGCTCAGGAGCCGGGTCGCGACGTCCCGGGGCATCCGTTCGAGCAGGGAGCGGCGGTGGTCCTCGGGCAGGTCGCGCAGGGCCTCGGCCGCCTCGTCGGGCTCCATCGACGCCAACAAGCGCGCCGCGGTGCCCCGCTCCGCCTCGCGCAGCAGCGAGGCCAGCTCCTCGGGCTCCATCTCTTCCAACGCGTCGGCGGCCTCGTCGGGGTCGAGGGCAGCGAGGAGCTCGCGGCGCTCGTCGCGACGGAGGTCCTCGAGGAGGTCGGCGAGCTCGCCCGGTCGCAGGCGGTGCAGGCCCTCGTGGGTGGTCCGCAGCCGCACCTCGGGCGCGCCGAACTCGGTGTCGGCGAAGGGCTGGATGGCGGCCCAGTCGATGACCCGCTCGGGGGTCGGGTGGGGCCAGAGCCGGCTCGGCCCGAGGCGCCGGAGGAGCGTCCGGGCGCTCACGTCCACGCCGACCAGCCGGACCCGGCCGATCGCCTCGGCCAGGTAGAGGTCGGCGGCCCGGATGACCTGGACCCCGTCGACGTCGACGAGTTGGTGGTCGAGGACGTCCCTCCCGAGCATCACCTCGCCCTCGCGGCGCCGGAACTCGGTGAGGTCGAGTCGGGCGGTCCGCAACAGGACCTGCCGACGCTCGATCGTCACGATGGCCGTTGCGTCCACGAAGGCGAGCCGACGGCCCACCCGCACGACCAGGCCGCTCACCGGCGGGTAGGTCTGGCCATCGGCCCACCGGGCCAGGATGTCGACCAGCCGGCCGATCTCCTGTCCGGCTTGGTTGCGGACCGGCCGCCCGATCACCCCGACCAGCGAGACGATCGAGTCGAACACCCCGCGCGAGGCCAGGATCTGGCGGGTCCGCCGCCGCCGGGCGGCCCGGGGCGTGACCGCCCCGAGGACGCGCCGGGTCGTGCCGCGAGCGGCGGTGGCGCGGGGGTCCTGGTCAGTGGTGTTCGGGTTGGTCGGTCCGGTCATGGTGCCTCCCAGTTCGAGGTCGGGGCGCGCCGAAGCGCTCGAAACGAAGCGGGCTCAACGCCCGGGCACCGATGGAGAGGCCCGGAAGACCGGGCCGGAGATCAAGCGGCGCGCTGACGTCGAGGCGTGGCGGCGCGTCTACTGGGGGGCTCGTCTCGACGCATCGGCACACCTCCTCGCGCTCGGGCCCGAACGGGCGACACGGGGCCCGGATGGACCGCCGGACAACGGGCCTGGGCAGCCCAAGGGTGCCCAGGTGCCCGGCCATGCTACCGGCCCCGGCGCCCCCCATGGCCCCCGACCAGGGAGATCAGAGTCCCGGTAGCGTGCCGGGAATGCTCGCCGACTACGCCGAACACGCCCAAGCGATCGGCCTCGACTGGTACACGCTCGACCCGAACCTCTCGTTCCTGCTCGACAAGCACCTCCCGGACCCCGACGACCGCAAGTTCGCCGAGCTGCACGTGAGCGAATACGGGGAGCTGGTCGGCAAGACGCTGGCCGCCCGGGCCGAGATCACCGACGCCAACGGCCCGGTCCTGCACCGCTACGACCGGTGGGGCTTCGACGTCGGCGAGGTCGCCCACCATCCCAGCTGGACCGCCAACAAGGCCGATCTCGTGCGGACCGGGTTCGTCGGGCTCGACCACCACTCCGAGCGGGCCGTGCCGGCGGTGGTCACGGCCGCCCGCGCCTACCTACTCAGCCAGTGTGAGACCGCCGCCTACTGCGCGCTCGGGATGACCGGCGGGGCCGCCGACATCGTCGAGCGCTACGCGCCGAGCTCGATCCGGGACCTGTACGTCGAGCGGCTGAACAGCCTCGACCCCAGTCGGGCCTGGGAGGGGGGGATGTTCCTCACCGAGCGCCAGGGCGGGAGCGACGTGGGGGCCAACACCACCCGAGCGGTGCCCGACGGCGGCGAGTGGCTCCTGTTCGGCGACAAGCACTTCTGCTCGAACGTCGACGCCGAGATCTTCATCGTGCTCGCGCGACCCGAAGGGGCGCCCGACGGCGCGCGGGGGCTGTCGACCTTCATCGTGCCGCGTCTGGCTCCCGACGGTTCGCCGAACGGCTTCCACATCAAGCGGCTCAAGCCCAAGCTCGGGA
>JBOGFV010000144.1:0-3699 GCA_050743525.1 Acidimicrobiales bacterium | reverse complement strand
CGCTAGATGCCGGGCGTCAAGACCAACGAGCGGCCCGGGACCCGGGCGGTGCTGCGGCACTCCTCGATCCCGCCCCAGAAGGCCCGCCAGGTGCTCGACCTCATCCGGGGCGAGGACGCCGACCGGGCCACCGAGATCCTGGCCCACACCGAGCGCCAGGCCGCCATCGAGATCGGCAAGGTCCTGGCGTCGGCCATCGCCAACGCCGTCCACAACGATCACCAGGACGCCGAGGACCTCTACGTGTCGGCCTGCTATGCCGACGAGGCGACCACCCTCAAGCGGTGGCGGCCTCGGGCCCGGGGCCGGGCCACCCGCATCCGCAAGCGGGCCTCCCACGTCACGATCATCGTGAGCCGGATGGAGGACGACCGCCTGGCCCGCCGCCGGGCCGAGCGTGACGCCAGCGCGGCCCGCCGGTCCCGCCGGGTCACCGAGTCGCGCCGCCGGGCCGACCTGTCCGGTCGGCTGACCCGCCGCCGGCACGCCCAGGCCGAGGCCGAGGAGACCCGGCTGGCCGCCGAGGCGGAGGAGCTCGACGATCCGACCGAGTTCGAGCTCGACGACGAGGACGTCGTGGTCGACGAGACCGTGGCCGAGGACGAGGGCACCGAGGAAGAGGGCGACGAGGACGAGGGCGCCGGCGGCGACCCGGTCGACGCGGCGGGCGACAACCAGGACGAGGCGGAGGACGAGGCGGAGGACGCCCCGAAGGAGACAGACAGCTAATGGGTCAGAAGGTCAACCCGTACGGGTTCCGGCTGGGCGTCACCACCGACTGGAAGTCGCGGTGGTTCGAGGAGCGCCGTTACCGCGACTTTGTCGTGGAGGACTGGCGCATCCGCGACTACCTCATGTCCCAGCTCGAGGCGGCCGCGGTGAGCCGCATCGAGGTCGAGCGCACCCGTGACCGGGTCCGGGTCGACATCCACACCGCTCGCCCCGGCATCGTCATCGGCCGGCGCGGCTCGGAGGCCGACCGGCTGAAGAAGAAGCTCGAGGAGATCACCGGGCTGCCCAACCGGATCCAGCTCAACATCCAGGAGATCAAGCGGCCCGAGATGGACGCCGCCCTGATCGCCCAGGGCATCTGCGACCAGCTGGTCCGCCGGGTGGCGTTCCGCCGGGCCATGAAGCGGGCCATCCAGACGGTCCAGAAGGCCGGCGCCCAGGGGGTGCGGGTCCAGTGCTCGGGCCGGCTTGGCGGCTCCGAGATGTCGCGCAAGGAGTCCTACCGGGAGGGCCGGGTCCCCCTGCACACGCTGCGGGCCGACGTCGACTACGGCTTCCGGGAGGCCCGCACCACCGCCGGCCGGGTCGGCGTGAAGGTCTGGATCTACAAGGGCGACATCCTCCCGTACAAGATCTCGGTCGAGGACAAGATCAACCGCGAGGCGGCCATGGCGGTCGGGGAGACCTCCGGCCAGGCCCGCCCGCGTCGCCTGATCACCGCCGGTGGTGGCCGCCGTCGCCGCGACCAGGGCGAGCCCGGCAGCACCGTCGAGGACGGCCTCGACGACATGGACGACGAGCTCATCGAGGAGCCCACCGAGGCAGTCGAGACTGAGAGCGGCGCGGACAGCGAGGCGACTGCCGAGGGCGCCACCGAGGGCGCCACCGAGGGCGCTGAGGCGACTGCCGAGGACACCACCGGGGGCGCTGAGGCGACTGCCGAGGACACCACCGGGGACGCCACCGGGGACGCCGAGGCGACCCCGGCGCGCGAGCTCCTTGAGGTGGTGCCGGCCGAGCCCGACGACCTCGAGCGCCAGCTGGCCCAGGACGAGCAGATGGAGCGCCAGACCCGCCAGGAACACCACGAGGCGCCCCACTTCCGCCGGGAGAACGACTGACCATGCTCATGCCGCGCAAGGTCCGTCACCGCAAGCAGCAACGGGGCAGGCTCCGGGGCGTCGCCAAAGGCGGCACCAACATCAACTTCGGCGACTTCGGCATCCAGGCCCTCGAGCCCGGGTGGATCACCGCGCGCCAGATCGAGGCCGCCCGGATCGCGATGACCCGCCACGTCCGACGGGGCGGGAAGGTCTGGATCCGCGTCTTCCCGGACAAGCCGGTGACCGAGAAGCCGGCGGAGACCCGGATGGGCTCGGGCAAGGGCAACCCCGAGCATTGGGTGGCCGTCGTCCGCCCCGGGCGCATCCTCTTCGAGCTGTCGGGCGTCGAGACCCCGCTGGCCAAGGAGGCCATGGAGCGGGCCATTCAGAAGCTGCCGATCAAGGCCCGCTTCGTGGTCCGCCCGGGCTCCCACGGCGCGTCGGAGGTGTCGGTCTAGTGACCCGGGCGGCCGAGTTCTACGCGATGGACCCCGACGAGCTGTCGACCCGGTTAGGGGAGGCCCGCCGCGAGCTGCTCAACCTCCGGTTCCAGCTGGCCACCGGCCAGCTCGACAACGTCGCCCAGGTCAAGAACGTCCGCCGGGACGTCGCCCGGGTGCTCACGGTGCTCCGGGAGATGGAGATCGCCGAGGCCGAGGGCGTCGCCTTCGAGGCGCCGACCCCCAAGCCCGAGCTGATCGAAGCCCAACGCCGTGACCGCGAGCGGGCCGTCGACGCCCTCGAGTCCGAGGACATCGACGTCCAGGTGGAGGAGGAGCCGACCCCCCCCAAGCCCCGGGCCCGCCGGGCCAAGGCGGCTGTGGCGGTCGAGGCGGAGGAGCCGGTCGAAGAAGCGGCCGAGGAGGCCGCGGCGCCGCGTTCGCGGGCTCGTCGGGCCACCAGGGCGGCCGAGCCCGTTGAGGAGGGGGCGCCCAAGCCCCGGGCTCGCCGGATCCGCAAGGCCGCGGGGCCCGAGGCAGGCGAGGCCCCCGCCAAGCGGGTGCGCCGGACCCGCAAGGCCGCCGACGATGCCGAGACGGCGCCGGCCCGGACCCGCACCCGCCGGACCCGCAAGGTTGAGGAGTAACGATGGTCGACGAAGCTCAGAGCCACCGACCCAACCGCCGCAAGGTGCGCGAGGGCGTGGTCGTGAAGGACGCCATGCAGTCGACGGTCGTCGTCGCCATCGTCGAGCGCGTCCGCCATGCCCGCTACGGCAAGACGGTCCAGCGCACCAAGAAGCTCTACGTCGACGATCCCGAGAACAGCGCCCGGGTGGGCGACAAGGTCCGGGTCACCGAGACGCGCCCGCTGTCGAAGCTGAAGCGGTGGCGGCTGACCGAGATCACGGAGCGGGCCCGATGATCCAGCAGGAGTCGCGTCTGCGGGTGGCCGACAACTCGGGCGCCCGCGAGGTGCTGTGCATCCGGGTGCTGGGCGGGTCCCGGCGCCGCTACGCCGGCATCGGCGACATCTTCGTGGCCACGGTGAAGGACGCCATCCCGGGGGCGGCGGTGAAGAAGGGCGACGTCGTTCGCTGCGTGGTGGTGCGGACCAAGAAGGAGAAGCGGCGGCCGGACGGCAGCTACATCCGCTTCGACGAGAATGCCGCCGTCCTGATCAACGAACAGCAGCAGCCCCGCGGGACCCGCATCTTCGGGCCGGTCGGCCGGGAGCTGCGCGACAAGCGCTTCATGCGGATCGTCTCGCTGGCGCCGGAGGTGTTGTGATGCGGATTCGCAAGGGCGACCGGGTGATGGTGCGATCCGGCAAGTACAAGGGGCACCGCTCCGAGGTGGTGCGCGCCATCCCGTCCGAACGACGCGTCGTGGTCGAGGGGGTGAACGTGGCCAAACGGCACACC
>JBOGFV010000143.1:0-3790 GCA_050743525.1 Acidimicrobiales bacterium | reverse complement strand
GCCAAGCTCATGGCCGACACCGGCCACATCCAGGAGACCTTCGGGGCGACCGTCGAGGTCATCATCGTCGAGGAGGAAGCCGGGAGTTGATCCGGCCGGCCCATTAGAGGGGCTAGGCCCTCGTCCGCACCGGTGCGCGACCGAATCCCCCCGAACCTCCGGTGATGTGGTCGATGTTGAACTCGGGGATGTCCCTACGGATCTCGTCGGCTCGCGCCTTGACATCGCTTACCTCGAACCCGATCCGGTCGATGTGGGGCTGAAGGGCCTCTACGTCAAACTGATAAACGTCGGCGGCGGTGTCGAAGAGGATGCCATGGGTCTCGGTGTCGTCGAGGATCGGGGTCGTGACGAGCGTCGCGACCTCACCCATGTTGCGCTGGAAGCAGGTCTCGAAGTGCGGGAAGTCGACCCCGTACATCAGGGGAACGGTGCCAATGTGGAACCCCGGCTTCGTCTCCATGTCCGGGGTCTTTCCGAGCACGTCACCGGTGGGGTCCTGTCGAGGTGAGAACGGGGACAGCCCGATGAAGATGTTCTTGCCGAAGTAGTCGCTCGGCTTCCGCTTGATCGTCGGCTTGATCCCCCACTGGCCCATCCAGTCACTGTCACAAACCTTGTCGAGATACGTGATGGTGGGGATGATGAGGTGCACCTGGGTCTCGATCCACGTCGCCCGCAGCTCCGGGAAGCGGTCGAACACCCCACCGACGATCAACATCCACAGCGAACGGTTCGAGAAGAACGCGTTCTCGGTTGAGATCATCATGAAGGCCCCGAAGCCGGGGGCCGTGCCCCGGATGCCGGCGCTGCCCTGGGGCCCGTTGGGGTCGAATCCGCCCCCGTGCTGGCTGATGGGGAGGCCGGTCTCCTGGCAGGCCGCCCAGACCGGGTCGAGCTCGGGGTCGAAGTAGTACTTCCCGCCCCGCGTGAGGCCGGGGAGGGCGATGCCACCGAGGCCGTGCTCCTTGGCCCAGTAGACATCTTGGACCGCCTGGTCGATGTCGGCGAAGGACATCGACATCTGACCCCGGCGCCGGTCGGGAGCCTTCGCGCAGAAGTCGGCGAGCCAGCGGTTGTAGACCTGTCGGCCGACCTCGCCGAGCTCGAGGTTGGCGGGGTTGACGAAGTCGTCGAGCCGGTTGGCCTGGAAGGGCTGGCCGTTGCTGAAGAGGACCTCGCCGACCACCCCGATGCTCTCGAGCTTCTCCATCCGAAGGTCCGAGTCCCACTGGACCTGGGGTGCGAAGTCGGGGTGCAGGTTGCCCGCGTCGGGGGTCCCCGCCTCGACCGCCGCCTTCACGCTCTCGTCGTAGGTCTCCAGGAACTTCTCCGGCACATACGGTCGGTACTGCTCCCGGGAGCCCCTGACGTGCCCATCCACCGAGATGATCGCGGTCTTGCCCATTTGCCCAGCCTCTCCATCGGAGTTCTCGTCCTGCATTCTTTGCACCGCTCGCTTCACTCTCCGCTGCTCCGCTACGCCGGAGCCGCCGCCCGGCCGGCCAGGGCGCCCATGAGGGGCGCTCGGGTCTCCCGGGGCATCTTGCGCTTCAGCTCGTCGGCCTGTCCACGGATCTCAACCAGGTCGAACCCGACCCGCTCGATGTGGGGCTCGAGGGCGCCCAGGTCGAACTGATACACCTCGGCCGCGTTCTCGAGCAAAATCCGCCGGCAGTCGTCATCGGTCACCCCTGGCGTCGCCACCAGCTCGGCAACCTCACCCATCGTGCGGTCGAACACCGACTCGTATTGGGGATAGTCGACCACGAACATCGCCCCGTGAGCCCCGATGTGCACCCCGGGCAGCGAGGCGCCGGTCGGGTCCTTGCCCACCAGGTCGTCCATCGAGATCTGAACCGTCGAGAACGGCGAGACCCCGACGAAGATGTTCCGACCCAGGTACTCGCTGGCGAACCGCTGGGTCGTCTCCTCCCGGTCCCGCGTCCGGGCGAACCCCATCCAGTCCCCGGCCGGGTCGACCATGGCGTCGAGGTGCTGGAGCGCCGCCACCATCAGATAGGCCTGAGTCTCGACATAACAGACATGCAGGTCCGGAAAGCGGTCGAACACCCCGCCGGAGATCAGCATCCAGAGCGAGCGGTTCGAGAAGAACGCGTTCTCGGCCATTGCGGCGATCATGGAAGCGAACCCGCCGGGCCCGTAGTCGGGCAGGCTCGCGCCGCCGTGGGCGCTGATCGGGAGACCGGCCTCCTGGCAGGCCGCCCAGATGGGGTCGAGGGCCGGGTCGAAGAATGATCGGCTCTCACGGGTGAGCTCGGGGAGCACGACGCCGCCGAGGCCATGCTCCTTCGCCCAGCCGACGTTCCGCACCGCCTGATCGACGTCTTCGAAGCTGGTCAGCAGCTGGCCGCGGCGACGCTCCGGGGCCTCGGCGCAGAAGTCGACGAGCCAGCGGTTGTAGGCCTGGCGGCCCGCCTCGGCGAGCTCGGCGCTGGCCGATCGGGGGTAGTCGTCGAGCGGGTTGAGCTGGAACGGCAGGCCGTTGGGGAACAGCACCTCGGCGACCACGCCGACCTCTTCGAGGTTGGCCATCCGAATCTCCGAGTCCCACTGGACCTCGGGGTGGAAGTCGGGGTGCAGGTTCCCGGCATCGGGCTCACCCGCCTCGTCGGCGGCTCGGACCGTCCGGTCGTACTCCTCGAGGTGGGCTGCCGCGAGGTACTCGCGATAGGCCGGGCGGGACGCCTTCACGTGCCCGTCGACCGAGATGATGGCCGTCTTTGTCACGTCATCATCGTGGCACAACGAGACATCACTGTCACAGGTGCTCCATCGCTAGGCCACGGGCGGGCTGACCGGGGTCGCGTCCGGTACCGGCGCCGCCGGGCGATCCGTCCGGCCGCTGCGGGCGATCGCCCGCTCGTCCGTCCCGAGATAGCTGGCGATCACCCGCGGGTTGTGCTGGATGTCCTGTGGGAGCCCGTGAGCGATCACTGCGCCGGTCTCGAGGCAATACACGCGAGCGCTGATGCTCATGACGAGCGGCATGTCGTGCTCGATCAGCAGCACCGAGGCCGAGAGCTCGCGCTGCACGGCCACGATGAGGGGACCGAAGGCCTCGGTCTCGCGCTGGGCCAGGCCGGCGGTCGGCTCGTCGAGGCACAGCACTTTGGCGCTCAGCGCGAGCAGGCCGGCCAGCTCCACCACCCGCCGGGTCCCCGTGGACAGGTCGCTGACGTAGGTGTCGCGATAAGGACCGAGCCCCAGGAAGTCGATGAGGTCTCGGACCTCGGAGGCGGTGTCGCGGCTCTGCGTCCGGGCCCGGGCCAGGTGCAGCGCTGCCCCGATGGACCCAGTCCTCCGACGGGCCTCGACCGGCACCAGCAAGGTCTCGGTGACGGTGAGCTCGGGGAACAGGGTCGCCGACTGGAACGTGCGGCCCAGGCCGAGTGACGCCCGCCGGGCCGGTCCCAGGCTCCCCACCTCCTCACCGAGCAAGCGGACTGACCCCCTGCTCGGGACGAAGCCGCCCACCGCGTTCATCAGGGTGGACTTTCCCGCCCCGTTGTTCCCGATGAGGCCGACGATCTCCTCGTGTCCGACCGAGACCGCGGCATCGTTGACGGCCAGGTTCCCCCCGAAGTTCACGCTCAGATCGGCGACCACGAGCGCCGGCTCGAGGGGATGCGGTTCATCGACCGGGGCCCGGCGGAGGGTCGCCGGATAGGTCGGCCTCGGCTCTTCGGCATCCTGGGCGCGCCGACGGTCGACCCAGTCAACGATCCCGTCGCGCACGCCGTAGACGATCTGATTGAGACCCCGGGGG
>JBOGFV010000142.1:0-3650 GCA_050743525.1 Acidimicrobiales bacterium | reverse complement strand
CTTCGACTCGCTCGGCCATCCCCGCCAGGGCCTGTGGCTCGTCATCGACGAGATCGTCGACCGCACCATCGAGCGCCGCAAGGAGCTCGACGCCGGCATCGCCACGCTGTTCTCGTCGCTCGCCCCGGCCGAGGAGTCCCCCGACACCGGCGACTGGGAGGGCACCCGGATCCCGGTCCCGGACCGGGAGTTCGACAAGTCCCAGCGGCTCGTGTTCGAGAAGGAGATGCTCGGCCTCTACGTGAGCGACCACCCGCTGCGCGGGCTCGAGGGCTCGCTCGGTCGCCACACCGACTGCTCGCTCGCCGAGCTCCGCGACTCGGCCGCCGCCGAGGCGGGCGGGGGCCCGATGGCCGAGGGGGTGGTCCGGTCGGTCGGAGGGGTGGTCACCGACCTCAAGCGCCAATACACGAAGAAGGGCGAGCTCATGGCCCGCTTCGTGCTGGAGGACCTCGAGGCCTCGATGGAGGCCTTCGTGTTCCCCCGGGTGATGGCCGACTACGGGATGCTGCTCGAGAACGACGCCATCGTGGTGGTGCGGGGGCGCCTCGACCTGCGCGACGAGACCCCCAAGGTCGTCTGCATGGAGGTGCGTCGCCCCGAGCTGGCCGACCCAGGCGCCCAGGAGCTGCGGATCGCGCTCCCGTTGGCCCAGCTGACCGACGACAAGGTCGATCGCCTCCGCGGCGTGCTGCGAGAGCACCCGGGCCAGTGTCCGGTGCTCCTGCACGTGGGGGCAAAGGTCCTGCGCCTGCCGGCCGAGTTCAACGTGGATAGCCGCAACGGCCTCGTGGGCGAGCTGAAGACGCTGCTCGGCCCGAATGCCATCGTGGCCGCCTGAGCTGGGGCGGAGCGCCCGGAGCCGCCCCTCGGGTTGGGAGGGGGTCACAGCATCCCGTAGAATTGGGCCCATGCCCATGGCAGCAAGCACGAAGGACTGCACGTCTCTCAGCGACACCGAACTGGTCGAGATGGCCGACCTCTCCGCCGAGCGGGAGGTCAGCTTCGACATCGGGTTCGTCTCCAAGCAGCGCGAGGAGTGGGTGCTGGTCACCCAGGTCCGCGAGGGCAACAAGCTCCGCGGGTACTCCTTCTGCACCCTCGAGCGGATCGGCGGGACCCCTTCGCTGCTGGTCGGCCTGGCCACCACCGACCGCACCACCAAGGCCGAGTCGGCCCTCAGGGCGATGATGGCCGACCAGTACCGGCGGGCCCTGTTGGCCTTCCCCGACGAGGACGTCCTGCTGGGGACCCGGCTGCTGTCGGTCGACGGGTTCAAGGCCTTCGCCAAGCTGACCGACGTCGTGCCCCGCCTGGACCACCGCCCGAGCGGAGAGGAGCGGGCTTGGGCTCGCCGCCTGGCCAAGCGCTTCGGGGCCGAGAACCGCCTGGACGACCGCACCTTTGTGACCAAGGGCACCGGCACGCTGGTCGGCGGCCTCGACTTCGAGTCGCAGAAGTCTCAACCCGTGCCCGAGCTCGAGGCCCTCTTCAAGCCGGTGAACGTCGGCCGGGGCGACCGCTTGGTGGCCTTCGGCTGGGCGATGGCCGAGGACCTGGCCGCCGGCCGGCTCGGCCGCTAAGCCACTCCGCCGGGGTCTTGGCCCCGGGCAAGACCGCCGTGCAGACCTTGTAGCAGTGGCTGTCGCGCGGCTGGGTGAGAGACACCAGGAGGTAATGGGGTCGGAAGCCCAGCGCGGTGGCGAGCGCCTTGCCGGAGAGCCGGTCCCGGCGGGCGGCGTCGAGGGCCCGGGTGGCCGATTCGGATTCCACGGGCAGCCACACGTCGTCGCGGTTCCAGCCGAACCGCACCCAGGTCGAGCCCTCCCGCGGCCGCCGGATGAACTGGGGCCCCCGGGTCGGGACGAGCAGCGCCGCCGAGGGCCGTTGGCCCCGGAACTCCCAGTAGGGGGCGGAGGCACCGGGGAACCCGAGGAGCGGCCCGTCGGGTGTGGCCGCGAGGGCGTGGAGGAGTCGGCGGGCCTTGCGGGCCCGCATGTGCCCGACGTGGCGGGGAAGCCCGTCGGCGGTGGCCGCCTCCGGCTGGGCCAGGTCGTCGGTCTCGGGGTCGGCGGCCAGGCGGGCCTCGACGAGGTCGAAGGCGCCGAGGTCCGGGTCGTGGCCGACCGGCCAGGCCACCCGCAGGCGGATCAGCGCGCCGGAGGCGAGGTCGACGGCGGTGGTGTCGTCCTCGGTGCAGGCCAGCACCAACAGGGAGAGCTCGGCGCCGCCGGTCAGGTCGGCCCGGTCGGTGACCGGCCGGACCAGTTGGGCGGGTCGGCCCCCGGCCCCGCCGCGCTGGGGGGGCGCCAACTCCTCGGTCATCGATGGTCGCCCGAACCGCGCCCGCACCCGCCGTCAGCCCCCTGGGTGGTTAGCCAGCTGCGTCGCGAGCGTAGCCGGGTCGGTCGCGGGGATGAGGCAGGCGTAGTGGCGGCACACGTACGCGGCACCGTCGGCGCGCCCCGCCCACAGCGGCGAGTCGGTCGGCTCGCCCCACGCCAGCACCGCGTCGGGCAACCACCGTGCCCGCGCCACCGAGAGCAAGTCCGGCCGCTCGCCGGTGACGACGATCTCGGTGGGGCCGTCGAGGAGCGAGGTCGCGGCGACCAGGTCGGCGAAGGCCACCGGGTTGGACTCGACCAGCCCGGCCACCGACGCGACGATGCGGTCGGCGGCCTCGGTGAGCCACGCCTCGCCGGTCAGCGCACCCAGCCGCAACAGGGCCGACACTGCGACGGCGTTGGCCGACGGCAGGGCCCCGTCGAGCAGGTCGGTCGGCCGGACGATGAGCGGGTCGGCGTCCTCGCCGGTGGTGAAGAGCGGGCCGCCACCGACCGGGGCGAACAGCCGCAGCAGATCGCGGGCGGTGTCGAGGGCCCGTTCGGTCCAGACCGCCAGCCCGGTCAGCTCGCCGAGCCGGGTGGCCGCGTCGAGGACCCAGGCGTAGTCGGCGGCCAGGGCCAGATGGCGGGCGTCGTCGCCCTGCAGGCTCCGCAGCCACCGGCCGTCGGGACGGCGCAGCCGGGTGAAGAGCGTCTCGGCGATCCCGACGGCGGCGTCCCGCCAACGCGTCGAGCCCGTCGCGGCGGCCGCCTCGGCCAGGGCCGAGACGGCCATCGCGTTCCACTCGGTGAGCACCTTGTCGTCGATCCCGGGCTGGGGCCGGCCCCGGCGGGCCTCGAGCAGCGCGCCGCGGGCGGCCTCCATGGCGGCGGAGCGGCCCAGGTCCGCACCGAGGGGTCGGCGCAGCACCGTGGTCCCCTCCCAGTTGCCCGGCTCCGTGACGCCGTAGAAGGCGCACGCGGCCTCGGTGTGCTCGGCGAGGCCCACCGCCGCCAGGGCCAGGGCGACCTGGTCCGGGGTGAAGGTGGCGTGCGAGCCCTCGCGGCCGCCGGCGTCCGCGTCGACCGAAGAGCACAGCCCGCCCGAGGGCGCGGCGAGGTCGCGCAGCATCGCCTCGACGGTCTCCTCCAGCACCTGGCGGTCGTTGGCCCGCCCCGCCAGCTGCCAGGCGTGCAGATAGGCGCGGGCGAGGAGGGCCTGGTCGGTCAGCATCTTCTCGAAGTGGTGGACCAGCCATCGGTTGTCGGTCGAGTAGCGGCAGAACCCCCCGACCAAGTGGTCGTACATCCCACCTGCTGCCATCC
>JBOGFV010000141.1:0-4143 GCA_050743525.1 Acidimicrobiales bacterium | reverse complement strand
GCCCTCATGTTCGAGGCCATCGACGGGACGATGCCAGCCCATCCGTGGCGGGACGCGGAGCTCGAGACGGTGATCGAGGCGATCGCGTCGCTGCACGAGGCGCTGACGCCGTGCCCGGTGGCCGAGGCACTTGACACCTCGGTCCGGGCCCGGAATGCCCTGAACGGCTGGCGGATGCTCGCCGAGATGCCGACGCCGCCCGACGGACTCGATGAGTGGTCGCGTCGGCACCTTGCCCGCCTGGTCGAGGCCGAGGTGGCCAGCCTGAGGGCGGTCGACGAGGGCGACACCCTCGTGCACGGCGACATTCGAGCCGACAACGTGCTGTTGGCCGACGGCCACGCGGTGTTCGTCGACTGGCCGCACGCCTCGCGCGGCTCGCCGCTCTGGGACCTGGTGGCCATGGCCCCGAGCGTGCACCTCGAGGGCGGTCCCGAGCCCGAGGCGGTGCTGGCCAAGTACCGGCTGGCCGATCGGCTGGACGCCGATGCGACGACCGCGATCATCGCTGGAATCGGCGGGTTCCTCACCTACCACGCGCTGCTGCCGCCCGAGCCCGGGCTCCCGACCCTGCGGACGTTCCAGGACGCGCAGGGCCGGGTGACGAGGGACTGGCTGCGGGCCCGGACCGGCTGGAGCTGAGGGCTACGGCTTCGACTCGGCCAGTCGCTTGATGGCGGCGAGGCGGGCATCCCACTGCTCGGCCCGGCGCTCGATCCACTTCAGCGTCTCGGACGGCCGGGCCGGGCGGACCTCGTAGCAGCGTTCGCGGCTCTCGATCAGCCCTGACCACGTCCAGCACGGCCAGGTGCTGGACCACGGCCTGCCGGCTCATCGCAGCTCGGTGGCGAGCGCGGTGGCAGTAGCCGCGCCCTACGAGGAGATCCGATCGAGCGGGGTGAGCCGAGTCGGGTCGGCCAGCGCCGAGAGCGCCTCGAGCACCGCGGGGTCTCCACCGCGGGTCGGGCTCGTGCGGCCTTCTGCTCGCTCAGGGCCCCGATCCGCTGCAGCGCGTAGGGCCTGCTCGGGCGACGCGGCGATCCTGATCCCCTTCTCGACGCGGTCGTTGGTCACGGGTCTCCTCGCTCGTGGGATTCGCAACGAAACACTTGGAGGTTGGGACCGATACGCAAGTCATGACTTGCGCCTGGCCAGACCGGCCCCTCAGCTCTTCGGGGTCTCCGAGCCGCTGGCGCTGGCGTAGTCGTACAGGGCATAGGGATTGAGGAACTGTCGTCCCCACAGCGCCTCGCGCTCGCGCTGGGCGAGTCGGCCTTGATCGCAGACCTCGTCCCAAGAGTTGCGGATGATCTCGATCTGGCGGTCGACGATCCCCCGGGCCTCGGACTTCGTGAGGTGATAGATGCCAGACCGTTCGAGACAGCCGATGAGTTGGCTCATTCGGTATCCGTCGTCTCCGATGGCCATCAGCTGACGGGTCTCCCCACCCGAACGAGGCTGCGGGCAAATGTCGTATCCAGGCGTCAAGGTCAGCTGCTTGCCGTCCCAGAAGGCGCCATGGTTCCTCGCGTGGTCGTCGGTGTTGGAAACCAAAATGTTGAAGGTGATTCGTTCGAACAGTTCGCGCAGGGTGGCATCGGGCTCGGTGAATCGCTGGCGGATCTCGCCAGCGAGATCGGCGTAGCTGGCAGCAAACATCGCCTCGCCCGGCGTCAGCCCGAGGATGGTCAAAGCGGAAACCATCAAGCGGCGCGTCCCGTCTCCGGGTCGGTCGAAGCGCTCGACGAGCAGGACATCTCTTCCGAGCGACGTGGTGATCTCGACCGGGGCGACGTTGAGCCCGGCCCGGCGCCCCAGCTCCATCGCGACGAACTCCCACTTGACGACGGGCTGGGTATCGGTCGACGACGAGAACTTCGCGATCAGGAGGCGTTCATCGTCGTCGAGCAGCGCCTTGGGGCGAGCTCCTCCGACACTGGTTCCATGGATCAGCGCCAACTCAAGTTCGGGAGTCAGGGGTCGGCCTTCGTCTAGGCGCGCGGTCGCCTCGGCGAGCTCGGTTAGCCCCGGGTGACCTGCTCCCCGGGGCTCGAATTCGGCCGGGCTGGACTGGAAGTCGAGGGCGCCGATGCGATCCGAACCTGACTCGAGCAGGAAGGCCAAAAGACCTGGGTCCACATCTGGTCGGCCGTCACCACGACGGCGGGCCAGGACGACGCGCCGGCCCCATGAATCCGGCGCCGCGTCTTCGATGCAGTTCGCCACTTCACCGACTCGAGGCGCGATGGCATCGGGATCCGCCAGCGGGAGCTCTGGGAAGTAGAGCGAGATGGCGTTCGGTCGGGCCCGGTAGCTCCTCGCGTACGTGAAGGTGATCACCGGCCCGACGAGATCCAGTATTCCGGCGACCACCGGGGTCGTGTTGCCCGGCAGCCACACCCAGACGTAGGCCTCGGTCGGCTCAGAAGTCATCGCGCACTCGCCGTGGTCGACGGACCTGCTTGGGGAGGACGGCCAAGCGGTTTTCGATCAGGTCCGCCTCGAGGCGGCGACGGTCGTCGTCGGGGCTGAAGAGCGGCACACCGAGCACCGCCGCCGACTCGAAGGCGACCCCGAGGCTGACGGTCGGATCTCCTCGCTCGACCTTTCGGACGGTCTGGGGAGTCGCCCCGACACGTTCGGCGAGTTCGGAAAGGGTCATCCGACGTTCCCGGCGTGCTGCGGCGATGCGGATGCCCAGCAACCGGGCGGCTTCCCTGGTCAGAGGAGAGTACGGGCGGCTCGTCTTCATTTAGAACAATATATCATCTCTAAGAGGGTTATCGAGGTGTTTTAACATGCTATAGCGTGATCTCTCACGCCCGCGGTTCGGGGACTGGCTCTGCTGGGTCACGCCTGGCCGGAGCGGCCGGAAACAGCCCTACCCGACCGACGGGTACCGAGGGGTCGCACGGGCTGCCGCTCCGCCGCGCCAGTGGCCGACCGGCCGACACGAGACGGGTGGTCTGGACAGGCTATTTCTACAACGATTGAAAAGAAACAACGATTGTCTATTCTGGGTGGTGCCATGAGGACGCCCGACGAGCTGACCGACCTGTTCCGGGTCAACGGCCGCAAGGTGACAGCGCAGCGCCAGTGCATCTTCCGGGCCCTCCAGGGCGACGTCACCCACCCGTCGGCCGAGTCGGTCTACGAGACGGTGCGGTCCGAGATGGAGACGATCTCCCTCAAGACCGTGTACCAGACCCTCTACGAGCTGGCCGAGCTCGGGGAGCTGCTCACCCTCGACCTCGGTACCGGGGCGGTGCGTTTCGACCCCAACGTCGAGGACCGGCACCATCACCTGGTCTGCCGGCGCTGCGGGAAGGTCCGGGATCTGCACGTCGATTTCGAAGGGCTGAACGTCTCGAAGAGCTCAGCCCAGGGATATGAGGTCTCGGGCGCCGAGGTCGTGTTCCGCGGCCTCTGCGAGGAGTGCAGTGCTGCCACCGCGCCGACCCCGGCCGGCCGTCGGGGCGCGTAGTTCGAGAACACCAAGTCACGGAAAGAGAGGAACCAAGATGCCCGAGCTCAAGGGATCAAAGACCGAAGGGAACCTGAAGGAGGCGTTCGCGGGCGAGAGCCAGGCCAACCGCCGCTATCTGTACTTCGCCCAGAAGGCCGACGTCGAGGGCTACCCGGACGTCGCCGCGCTGTTCCGTTCGGTCGCCGAGGGCGAGACCGGCCACGCGTTCGGCCACTTCGACTTCCTCCGCGAGACCGGGGACCCGGTGACCGGCACCCCGGTCGGGAGCACCACCGACAACCTGAAGTCGGCGATCGCGGGCGAGACCTACGAGTACACCGAGATGTACCCGGGCTTCGCCAAGACCGCCCGCGACGAGGGTTTCGAAGAGGTCGCCGAGTGGCTCGAGACGTTGGCCCGGGCCGAGAAGTCCCACGCCGGCCGGTTCCAGAAGGGCCTCGAGTCGGTCTCGTGAGCCCGGCTGGCGGGCACGCCACGCGCCCGCTTCAGCTCGAGGACATCGCGGACCTGCGCGCCTACGAGCGCGTCCGCAATGACTATCGCCGCCGGGTCATCGAGCTGAAGCGGCTCCGGCGGGTGCCGCTCGGGCCGGTTGTGTCGTTGGTCTTCGAGAACGCCGAGACCGTGCGGTTCCAGGTCCAGGAGATGGCCCGGGC
>JBOGFV010000140.1:0-3422 GCA_050743525.1 Acidimicrobiales bacterium | reverse complement strand
GTCATGGCGTCGGCCCATGGGTAAGCCGACCGGCTTCTTGGAACACGGGCGCGAACTGCCCCGACGCCGGGCCGTCCCGGTGCGCCTGCGGGACTGGCGCGAGGTGTACGAGCCGTTCCCCGAGGAGGCGGCCCGCACCCAGGGGGCCCGCTGCATGGACTGCGGCATCCCGTTCTGCCACGAGGGCTGCCCGCTCGGGAACCTGATCCCGGAGTGGAACGACCTCGTGTACCGGTCCGCGTGGTCCGACGCCATCGAGCGCCTCCATGCCACCAACAACTTCCCCGACTTCACCGGCCGGCTGTGCCCGGCGCCGTGCGAGGCCGCCTGCGTCCTCGGCATCAACTCGGACCCGGTGACCATCGAGCGGATCGAGTACGAGATCGCCGAGCGGGCCTGGGCCGAGGGCTGGGTCACCCGGCAGCTGCCCCGGGAGCGCACCGGCAAGCGGGTCGCGGTGGTCGGCTCCGGCCCCGCCGGGCTGGCCTGCGCCCAGCAGCTGGCCCGGGCCGGCCACGAGGTCGTGGTGTTCGAGCGGGCCGAGAAGCCCGGCGGGCTGCTCCGCTACGGGATCCCCGAATTCAAGATGGAGAAGCGGGTCCTGGACCGCCGGCTCGGCCAGCTGGTCGCCGAGGGCATCCAGTTCCGGTGCTCGACGCTGGTGGGCCGCCCGCCCGCCCAGCCTCCCGAGGGGTCGCTCGAGCCGGGGCTGGCCCGGGGCCTCGGCAGCGCCAACGGGCCCGATGTCGAGGTGGTCTCGGCGGCCCGGCTGCGCGAGGAGTTCGACGCCCTGGTGCTGGCGGGCGGGGCCACCGTGCCCCGCGACCTCGAGGTCCCCGGTCGGGCCCTCGACGGCGTGCACTTCGCGATGGAGTACCTGAAGCCGGCCAACCTGGTCCGGGAGGGAGCCCTGAAGACGACCCCGATCGACGCTCGGGGCAAGCGCGTCATCATCGTGGGCGGCGGCGACACCGGGGCCGACTGCCTGGGCACCGCCCATCGGCAGGGAGCCAAGTCGGTGGTCCAGCTCGAGATCCTGCCCGAGCCGCCCGACGCCCGGCCCGACGCCGACCCCTGGCCGACCTGGCCCGTCATCATGCGGAGCTCGGCCGCCCACGAGGAAGGGGGCCGCCGGATGTTCGCCGTGTCGACGACCGAGCTGGTCGACGACGGCGCCGGCGCGGTGGCGGCGCTCCGCGGCCGCGAGGTCCAGATCGAGATCGGCTCGGGCCCACCGGCCTTCCAACCGGTGGCCGGGAGCGAGTTCGAGCTCGACGCCGGGCTCGTCCTGCTGGCCCTCGGCTTCACCGGCGCCGAGCGCCACGGCGTGGTGGGCGAGCTCGGGATCGAGCTGCGCCCGACCGGGCCGGTGGCGGCCGACGGGGGATGGGCCACCAACGTGGACGGGGTCTTCGTCTGCGGCGACATGACGAGGGGTCAGTCGCTCATCGTGTGGGCGATCGCCGAGGGCCGCGCCGCGGCGGCCAGCGTCGACCGCTGGCTCATGGGCGACACCGAGCTGCCCGCCCCGATCCGCCCTGGCCAGCTGGCCCTTCGATGAGCCGAGCCGGCCGGCCCGGATCCCGGGTAGAAGGGGGGCCATGACCGACGACGTCGAGATCATCCGCAGGATCAGCGAGCTGGCCGAGGAGGAGCACCGCTTGGAGCTGTCCCACGCCGGGGACGCCCTGGGCGACGACGACCGGGACCGGCTCCGGTCGATCGAAATGGCCCTCGATCAGTGCTGGGACCTGTTGCGCCAGCGGCGGGCTCGCCATCACGCCGGCCAGGACCCCGACACCAGCGCGGCCCGCCCGCCCTCGGTCGTGGAGGGCTACCAGCAGTAGGGACGCGGACGAACCCCCTCGCCCGGCCCAAACCGGCGGAGGGGGCCCGCCCGAGGGTCGTCGCCGTGGGCCGCTCAGCCGGCGGTGGGAGCGCTCCCGGCGGCCGTGAACAACGAGGGCAAGGTCTTCGGCCACTGGCCCAGGGCGTACCGCTTGCCACCGAAGATCGGGACATAGGTGCCCTTCATGCCGTTGACCGTCGAGGTCGCGGTGCCGTTCCAGTACACGAACCGGGCGGTGTTGGACGAGGTGTGGTCACCGCCCCCGGTGTTCCCGGCGACGCCGATGTTCCAGGTCCAGTTCCCGTACTGGTACGCGGGCGCCCCGAATTGGGGCAACGCGTGGGTGCCCCGGGCCAGGCTCTGCGGCGTGAGGTTCGGACCGGCCGCCTGCAGCATGTCGAACATCTCGACCAGCTGGCTGTAGTAACCGTCGGTGCCGGCCGGGATCGCGTGCCCGGTCAGCTTCTGGTACAGCTTGCCGGCCAGTGAGGTCGGGCCGAAGGTGCTCGAGGACGGAGACAGCTCGCTCATCCCGAACAGGTGGCCCTGCACCTCGGTGAGGTCGTCCTCGGACTGGACGTATTGGTCCTGGTCGGTCAGCGCGGTGCCGATGATGAACCACTCGGGGTGGTAGTTCTGCGCCGCCGCCGACTTTGTGATGATGCCGGCCGAGAACGGGTCGCAGGCGAGGATGACCGTCGTCACCCCGGCCGCCTTGAACTGCACCACCGCCTGCTGGGTCGACTGCTGGAAGGTCGCGACGTCGAGGTTGTAATAGAACGACGGCGCGATCTTCGAGGCCGGCACGTGGTACTTGGTCTCGAGCAGCTTGATGCTCCGCTTCGTGCAGCTGATGTAGGGCGGGAGGTTCGGGACGTAGGTGCCGAACTTGCGGGTCTGGCTCTGCAGGGTCGGGTCGCCGGCGTAGATGGCCTTGTGGCCGGCCAACAGCGTCCCTTGGACCTCCGATGTGAGCGAGCTCACCCGGGTGCAGTCCTGGGTGGTCGACCACACATAGGGGTTCTGGCCCTGGAACGTCCCCTCGTCGAAGTAGGGGTCGCCGTTGAACTCGACCAGGTGCTGCTGGGCCATGCACTGCGAGTACGGGCCGGTCCCGGTGACCTGGTAGTTGTCCAGGATCCCGGTGTCGCCGAAGGCCGGCATCTGGGCCACCGTGGTCGCGTCGGCGCACGCCTGGGCCTGGCCCTGGTTGAGCGACTCGGTGGTGGTGTTCCCGGTCGCGGTGTAGTCCTTGAGGACGACCTTGCGGCCGTAGAGGTCGTAGACCTTGTTGAAGTAGTTCAAGAAGACCTGCTCGACCTGGTTGGTCACCGACGGCAGCGCGTCACCGGCCGCCCGGGCGTCCGACGCGATCTGCTGGGCGTTGGCCGAGTTCGGGAACTGGCGCTGGGCGATGGTGATCGTGGTCGCCGTGACCCCCTTGTAGGTGGCGCCGCCGTTGTTGCCGGTGAACTTGGCGATGCACGGCGCCGCGTACGGGGAGTCCACCTGGTTCGTGCTCGCGGTGCACTTCTGCCCGCTGATGGTCGTGCCGGAGCCGACGGTCACAGTG
>JBOGFV010000139.1:0-6801 GCA_050743525.1 Acidimicrobiales bacterium | reverse complement strand
GCACATCACGCAGCAGCGACACCAGCGCCGTCGTCATGGTGACGCCGGCCGAAGGCCCGTCCTTGGGCACCGCGCCGGCCGGCACGTGCACGTGGAACCGCTTGCCCACGAAAGCGCCGGGATCGATCCCGAGCTCCTCGGCGTGCGAGCGTACGAAGGATAGGGCGATCTCGGCCGACTCCTTCATGACGTCGCCGAGCTGACCGGTCAAGGTGAGTCCTTCGGGGCCCTCGGCCACGCTCGCCTCGACGAACAGCACGTCGCCGCCGGCACCGGTCACGGCCAGCCCGGTGGCCACCCCTGGGAGCGCCTCGCGCTCGGCCGGTTCGAAGAAGAACCGCGGCCGCCCGAGCCAAGCGCGGACGTCGTCCCGGCCCACCTCGACCCGCGCGTCGACCTCGCCGGCGACCTTTTTGGTAGCGACCTTGCGCATCAGCCGGCCGAGCTCGCGCTCGAGCGCGCGGACGCCGGCCTCCCGGGTGTAGTCGGTGACGATGGCGGCCAGGGCGTCGTCATTCACCGCGACCTCGTCCTCGCGTAGCCCGGCCCGGTTGGCCTGGCGGGCCAGCAGGTGGTGGCGGGCGATGGCCACCTTCTCGGTGTCGGTGTAGCCATCGAGCCGGATGACCTCCATCCGGTCGAGCAGCGGGCCCGGCACCGTGTCGGTCACGTTGGCGGTCGCGATGAACAGGACCCTGGACAGGTCGAGGTCGACCTCCAGGTAGTGATCGCGGAAGGTGTGGTTCTGGGCCGGGTCGAGCACCTCGAGCAGAGCGGAGGACGGGTCGCCCCGGAAGTCGGACCCGATCTTGTCGACTTCGTCAAGCAGGAGCACCGGGTTCATCGTCCCGGCGTCCCGCAGTGCCCGGACCAGCCGACCCGGCTGCGCGCCGACGTAGGTGCGGCGGTGGCCGCGGATCTCGGCCTCGTCGCGGACGCCACCCAGCGCGACCCGCACGAACCGTCGCCCGAGCGCCCGGGCCACCGACTCGCCGAGCGAGGTCTTGCCCACCCCGGGCGGACCGACCAGGGCGAGGATCGCCCCCGCGCCACGCCCGTCGACCGGCACCAGACCCCGCTCGGCCTGGAGCTTTCGCACCGAGAGGTGTTGGAGGATGCGCTCCTTCACGTCGGCCAGCCCGTCGTGGTCCTCCTCGAGGATCGCGGCGGCGGCCGGCACGTCGAGCCGGTCCTCGGACTCGGTCCCCCACGGGATCTCGAGCACCGTGTCGAGCCAGGTCCGGATCCAGCCGTGCTCGGGGCTCTGCTCGCTGGTCCGCTCGAGCTTGTCGACCTCCCGTTCGATCGCGGTCCGCACCTTCTCGGGCAGGTCTCGCTCGGCCAGCCGGCTGCGGTAGTCGTCGGGCGCGCCCTCGTCGGCTCCGCCCAGCTCACCCAGCTCCTTGCGGATGGCCTCGAGCTGGCGCCGCAGCAGGAACTCGCGCTGGGACTTCTCCATCCCCTCCTCGACATCGCTCTTGATCCGCTCCCGCAGGGCCAGGTCGGCCAGGGTGTCCTTGGCCCAACCGAGGACCAGGGTGAGCCGGGCGGTGACGTCGAGCGTCTCGAGGACCTCGACCTTCTGGGCCAGGGTGAGGTCGGGCGAGTAGCCGGCCAGGTCGGCCAGCTGCCCTGGCTCGGTGACCTCCCGCAGCTGGGCCGCGATCCGCCGCGCCCCCCGGCTGAGCAGGATGTTCTCCAGCACCGCCCGGTACTCGCGAGCCAGCTCGGCGGTCCGGGTCTCGTCCAAGGAGGTCTCGGCCACCTCCTCGGCCTCGATCCACAGGGCGGCCCCGGTCCCGGGCACGCCGGTGCCGAGGGCGGCCCGGCGCAGACCGTTCACCACCAGCGCGGGCAGCCCGCCGGGCAGCTCGCCGCGCTCGACCACCTCGGCGATCACGCCGACCGAGCCGTAGCGGCCGGCGATGTGGGGGACGAGCAGCACCAGGCCGCCCGAGGTGCCGACGACCTCGGCGGCGGCGCGGGCCTCGTCGGTCTCGAGCCCGATGGTGAACACCATCCCGGGCAGCATCACGCCCGAACGCAGCGGCAGCACCGGGAGGGTCAGGGTCTCGCTCATCACGTCTCCTCCGATCGTCGGGCGTCCCCAAACGGAACCCGGGTTCACCCTCGATCTGGGCAACGCCGGGACCGCCCGGGCCATTCCGGCCCGATCCAGGGGACGGGACCCTAACGGGGGGGCGATTCGGACCGCGCGAGCCCCAAAGAGGGCCGGGACCTGGTGGATTAGCGTGCCCACCACCGGCGCCCAGGCGTCCCCGGTCGTGTTTCACGGGGAGACCGCCCCGCCGGCGGCGCCGGTCACGGCGATCCAGGAGGCACCGATCCGCACAGGAGGGGGATATATGGCATTCATCCAGATCGTCGAGTTGACGACCGAGGACTACGCCGCCGTGAAGAAGGTCGACGAGGCGTGGATCGCCGCGACGCAGGGCAAGCGAACGGCCCGGCGCCAGATCGTCGGGCGGGATCGGAACGACCCGAACCGCTACGTCGGGTTGGTCTTCTTCGACAGCTACGAGTCGGCCATGGAGAACTCGGCATTGCCCGAGACCCAGGCGTTCGCCCAACAGTACGGCGACGTCACCACCTCGACCACCTTTCACGACCTCGAGGTCATCGGGGACGTGGAGCTGTAGCTTCCTCGCCCACCGTCGTGGGCGTCTCGGGGGCGCCTGGCAGGGGCGCTAGCGGGAGGGTTGGTAGACCTCGGCCTGCCAGGACCCGGTGACCGGAACGCCGCACAGATGCTCGGTGGCGGCCAGGGCCCAGCGCAGCACCTCGGTGTCGGGCGCGGCCGTCGGGATGCGTAGCACCAGGCCCCGGCGGGGGTGGTCGCCCGACACCCGCCAGCCCGGCGGGACCGTGAGGCCGGCCGCCTCGAGGCTCGGGACGACCTTGGTCCCCCGGGGGTGCATGATCCCTACCGTCACCTCGTCGAACGAGTGGCGGCCGCTCCCGGGCGGCATCCAGGTGCACATCGAGACGGGCTGCTGGGCCGAGCCGAAGATGGAGAACAGCCCGGGCGCCTCGAGCGTCGGGGCGGCCCCGCTGTCGACGCCCGGCAGCAGGTTGGCCCACCCGTCCCGGTGGGCCGACAGCCAGGCGACCACCTCGAGCAGCTTGGTGAGGTCGGCGGCGTCGAACTCGAACCGGTCGACCGTCCGCGCGCCGCGCCGCCGGGGTGGCGGGGTCACAGCAGCTGGACCTGCTGGAGCATGGCCACCGCGGCCGAGCCGTCACCGAGCTCCGACAGCGAGATCGGGTTGGGCCGCAGCTGGCCGAACGGCGTCTCGGGGGCGGCCGTCGTCACCCCCGCGTCGATCGGGTACTCGAAGCTGTCGCCGCCCGCGATGATCTCCTGGGCCCGCCGGGTGGTCAGGAACGCGACGAACCGCTCGGCCTCGCTGCGGTGCCGACTCGAGGCCAGGACGGCGGCGCCCGAGACGTCGATCACGTACCCAGGATCGCGCGGCGCGAAGGTGGCCAGGGCCGAGTGGGTCGAGGCGGTCCCGATCTGGGAGCGGAGCCGGTACCAGTAGTACTGGTTGATCACGCCCATCGCGACCTGGCCCTTGTTGACCTCGGCCACCAACGTCTCGTTGTCCGGATAGATGTGGCTGGCCGCGTTGGCCTTGAGCCCCTCCAGCCACCTGACCGTGGCCGCCTTCCCGTCGGCGTGCAGCACCGACGTCACGATGGGCTGGAAGTCGGTCTCGCCCGGAGCGAGCGCCACCTCCCCCTTGAACCGGGGGTCGGCCAGCTGGAGGACCGAGGCCGGCAGCGCGGCCCGCTTGATCAGAGATGGGTTGTAGACGAGGGCGCTCACCCGGGCCGAGATCCCCACCCAGTCCCCCGCACCCGAGTCGAAGCGGGCCCTGGTGGTGGCCCCGGCCGGGGCCGGCAGGTGGGCGAGCAGGTGCTTGGACTGGAGGAACTCGAGGGCGGGGGTGTTCTCGGTGAAGATCACGTCGGCGGGCGAGCGCGGCCCCTCGGTCACGATCTGGTCAGCCAGCACCGCCTCGCCATCGGTGTGCACCTTCACGGTGATCCCGGTCTCCTGTTGGAACGCCTTCACCAGGGCGTCGGTGGTCTGGACGTGCTGGCCGTTGTAGAGGGTGATGGTGTCGGCGGCCTCCCCGCCCGAGGCGGCGCAGGAGGTCAGCGAAAGAGCTCCGGCAAGGATCCCCACCACGCCCGCGGCGGTCCGGCCCGCGGAGCGGCGCTGCCTTCGGTACGCCATGGAGCAAAGCTTAGGGTGCCCTAAAACAAGGGCGGCAAGTCGATTTCTCCGGCGGCGCAGAACGGCGACCGGTAACGTTCCCACGCGGGGAGGGCCGGGCGGGGGCCCGGCGGGCCCTCGGGCCCAATGAGGGGGAGACACCATGCACATTCGTCCGCTCGAGGGCCGGCCGAGGCGGCTCGCCTCGTCGAAGGCCCTGCTCGCCGTGGCCGTGGCGCTGAGCGCGCTGGCGCTCGGCGGCGTCGCCGGCGGGTCCACCGGTGGCGCCGTGCTGACCAAGTCCGGCCCGGCCGACGAGGGGCCGTACCCCTACGCCTACCCGGCCTCGGGCACCGTGAAGGTCGGCCAGGGCAGCACCATCAGCGGGATCAAGTGCAAGCCCGGCGTGAACCAGTTCGCCTCGCCCTACGCGCCGCCCTGCATCGCCCACTTCACGGGCAACAACGGGGGGGCCACCTCCCGGGGCGTCACCTCCAACGAGATCCTGCTGGCTCAGCGGGAGTTCCCCGTCACCTCCAACAGTCAGCAGATCGCCAGCCAGGCGGCGGCCGCCGGCGTGGCCCTCCCCCAGGTCACCGACCAGATCGAGCAGGTCTTCCTGAAGTACTTCAACAAGGTGTACGACCTCTACGGGCGCAAGGTCGTCATCCAGCCGATGAACGCGACGGGCAACTCGACCACCGAGGCGCTCAACCAAGGCCAGGCCCAGGCGTGCGCGGACGCCGCCACCATCACTGACCAGATGCACGCCTTCGCCGAGTCCGGCCTCCTCCACAACTTCCAGGGCGGTGGCACCGGCCCGTTCTCGCTGTGCGCGGCCCAGGACCACCTGGTCGAGTTCGCCGGAAACGCCTATTTCGACGAGGCGAGCTTCCAGAAGGAGAACCCCTACGTCTGGGCGCTGACCCAGAACTGCACCGACATCAGCCAGAACGAGGCCGAGGTGGTCGGCACGATGTTGGGCGGCAAGAAGGCCGCCTTCGCCGGTGACCCGACGCTGCAGACCAAGGTCCGCAAGTTCGGCACCTACGTGCCCAACGTCCCCGCGTACCTGAGCTGCACGCAGAACGCCGTCAACCTGCTCACGAAGAAGTACCACGTCGCCGCCAGCGACCTGGTGAAGTTCGCCTACGGCCTTGACATCTCCACCTTCTCGCAGTCGGCCCAGCAGGCGATCGTGCAGTTCAAGGCCGCGGGCGTCACCACGGTCATCCTGGCCTGCGACCCGTACTCGATGGGCCTCCTGACCATGGCCGCGGTGCAGCAGAACTACCACCCGGAGTGGTTCACCATCGGCACCGCGCTCACCGACGCTGACCCCTCG
Organism: Acidimicrobiales bacterium; assembly: GCA_050743525.1. GTDB lineage: Bacteria > Actinomycetota > Acidimicrobiia > Acidimicrobiales > RAAP-2 > Palsa-461. Next base: position 1,213 of record JBOGFV010000139.1, on the reverse strand, counting down.
CCGCAGACCTACGCGAACGCGGCCGAGGTCACCGGCCACCTGTTCGGGATGAGCGAGGCATCGCCGTCCAACGTGCTGACCGGCCCGAAGTCCCTGGCCGGGAAGCTCTACCAGAAGCTCACCGGGCACGTGATCCCCAAGGAGACCGACGGTGACTACGGCCAGCTGGTCGAGATCTTCGACATGCTCCAGGCGGCCGGCCCCGACCTCACCCCCCAGAACCTGGCCCGCGGGATCCGGGCGATCGGGCCGCTCGGCGCGCCCGTCTACCAGTACGGGAAGTGGAGCTGGAACATCGGCACCACCGGCAAGGCCGGCGTCGGGGAGCACACCGCCGGCGTCGACGCCCGGTTCATCTGGTGGAACGGCAATGGCATCTCGCCGCTGAACCACAAGCCGGGCACCTACGTCGCCGCCTTCGGCGGCAAGCGGTTCACCCTCGGGCAGTGGCCCACCAAGCTGCCGCCGATGTTCACCACGTCGGGATAGGTCCCACCTCCGGGCCCGAGGCCGCCGGTCCGTGGCCCGGGCTTGCTGGGGCGGAGTGGTCGGGCCCTGCCGCCGACCGAAGGACCGAGCCCACAGGAGCTTCTTGCCGCCCACCGAGATCGGCCTCGGCGATATCGGCAATCGGACCAGCACGGTCGTCAACGCGCTGCGTGCCGGCGAGCGGGTCGTCCTGACGATGCGCGGGGACGCGCGATCGCCGACATCGTCCCCTCCGAACGGCGGTCACGGCGGATGGCCGAGTGAGCTCGTGCGACGCGAGCCCGTCGGACGGTCGGCCGACCCGGCGCTGGCGAACGAGCGTGACCACCTCACCGGACAGACCCTGGACGAAGGGTGCCCGAAGAGCAGCCTCGCCAGGTCGAGTTTCCCGGCCCCGAACGACAGCCGGTAACGTTCCGACCCTGGAAGGGCCGGGCGGGGCCCAAGGACCGCTCCGGCCACAGGGGGAGGCACCATGCGCAGTCGTCTGCTCGGGCACCAGCCGAGGCGGTTCGCCTCACCGAAGGCCTGGCTGACCATTGCGGTGGCGTTGAGCGCCCTGGCCCTCGGCGGCGTCGCCAGCGGGTCCACCAGCGGCTCGGTGCTCTCGAAGTCCGGTCCGGCCGATGAGGGCCCCTATCCGTATGCATACCCGGCTTCGGGAAGCGTGAAGGTGGGCCAGGGCACGACGATCAACGGCACCAAGTGCAAGCCCGGCGTGAAC
>JBOGFV010000138.1:0-3701 GCA_050743525.1 Acidimicrobiales bacterium | reverse complement strand
CCAGAGTCCCGTGGCTTTGCGTCGCCTTCTCACGAAGGTTTTGCCTTTTCGTCGGCAATAAAGCTGCCTCCGATCAGGGCAAACATTAGAGGGTGACCACCGGAATATCGGGGATGCGCCAAGCCTGCGACCAGGGAATTCGTCCGGCCGGGCCGCGACGGGCGCCGGGGCCGTCCGAACCTAAGGTGTCCGAGGTGGCGCAGGACGGCTCGACGGGGGCGAACGGCTTCGCCATGGACCTGTTCACCCCCCTCGGGCCCCGTTACGACCTCCTCTGCGAGGTCCTCTCGATGGGCCAGAACCGGCGCTGGCGGCGCTGCATGGTCGACCACGCCATCGCTGAACAGCCCCTTCGGGTCCTCGACGTGGCCGCGGGCACCGCCGGGGTGGCCATCCAGCTGGCCGGCCGTACTCCGGCACGGGTCGTCGGGTACGACCTGACCCTTCCGATGCTCCGGCAAGGGGCTCTGAGGGTGACCCGGGCAGGGCTTGGTGACCGGATCGACCTGGTCGAGGGCCGGGCCGAGCGGCTGCCGTTCCCCGACGGCGCGTTCGACGCGATGACCTTCACCTACCTCTTGCGCTACGTCGACGACCCCGCCGCCACCCTGCGCGAGCTGGCCCGGGTGGTGAAGCCGGGCGGACACGTGGCCAGCCTGGAGTTCCTCGCCCCGCCGTCGCCGGTGTGGCGGGCGGCCTGGTGGTGCTACACCCGTCTGATCCTCCCCGTCGCGGGGTGGTTGACCGGCGGTCACGAGTGGTGGCGAGTCGGCCGGTTCCTGGGTCCCAACATCACGGGGCACTACCGGCGCTACCCCGTCTCGTGGACGGTGCGGGCGTGGCAGGAGGCCGGCCTCGAGGACGTCGGGGTGAGAAGGATGAGCCTGGGCGGTGGCTTGGTGATGTGGGGACGCAAGCGCGGTGGGTGAGCCGGCCGACGAGCCTGGCGGCACTCCGGGGACGCTCCGCCCCGCCTACTACGCGGCGGGGTCGGGTGGTTGGCGGGACTGGTGGACGCTGCTGCACCCCCCGTATACGGCGTGGCACCTCTCCTATGTGGTGCTCGGTGCCTGCTTGGCCCCCGGAGTCCGGATCGACCGACTCGTCGCGACGCTGCTGGCGTTCCTGCTCGCGGTCGGTCTGGCCGCCCATGCCCTCGACGAGCTCGACGGGCGGCCGCTCGGGACCCGGATCCCGTCGCGTTGGTTGGTCGTCACGGCGGCGGTCGGCATCTTGGGAGCGGTCGCCATCGGCGCAGTGGGCGTCTCGAGGGTCGGATGGACGCTGGTCCCGTTCGTCGTCGTCGGGCCGGTGCTCGTCGTCGCCTACAACACCGACGCCGCGCCGGTGCACAAGGATCTCGTCTTCGCGGCGGCGTGGGGTGCCTTCCCGGTCTTGACCGCCTATGTCGCGCAGGCCAAGACCCTGGGCTGGGCACCGGTGCTCGCGGCGCTGGCCGCGTTCGCGCTGTCGGCCGCCCAACGGGCACTCTCAACCCCCGCGCGACTGCTCCGCCGCCGCACCCGCGACGTGCGGGGAACGCTCGAGACGATCGCAGGCGACGAGCGGCGACTCGACCGGCCGACCCTCCTGGCGCCGCTCGAACGCGCCCTCAACGCGATGTCGGCGTCCGTGGTGCTGCTCGCCACTGCGCTGGCGGTGGCCCGCCTCACCTGACCTCACCGGGCCCCGTGGTGCTAGGACCGCGGCATGACCGAACGGATCGGGATCGTCAGCCCGGGGGCCATGGGGAGCGCCATTGGCCGCAGCCTGGTCACCGCCGGCCAGCGGGTCGCAGTGGCGCTCGAGGGACGCAGCCCCAAGACCAGGGAGCGGGCCGCCGCGGCCGGCCTCGAGGACCTCGGCTCGGTCAGGGATCTCGCCCAGTGCTCCGACGTGCTCATCTCCATCGTGCCGCCGGCCTCGGCGCTCGAGGTCGCCGGCATCCTCGCCACCGCGATCGAACGAGGCGCCCTGGTGGTCGACGCCAACGCAATCTCGCCGGCCCGGGCCCGGGCGGTCGCGGCGGTCCTCGAGGGGGCGGGCGGCATCTACGTCGATGGCGGGATCGTCGGCGGCCCACCACGGCCGGGCGGCCGCACCGATCTGTTCCTGTCCGGGCCCCAGGCCGAGGAGCTGGCCGCCCGGCTCACCGGCGACGGACTGGCCTGCACCGCCATCGGCGCCGGCCCGACTGACGCGTCGGCGCTCAAGATGTGCCACGCGGCCTGGTCCAAAGGGACATCGGCGCTCCTGATCGCCATCCGGGCGGTCGCCCGGCGGCACGGCGTCGAGGGCCCGCTGGCCGAGCTGTGGGGCCGGGTTCAGCCGGCCGTCCTCGCGCGCTCGGAGTCCGAGGGCTCCGTGGCCGGACGGGCCTGGCGCTGGGTCGACGAGATGACCGAGATCGCGCGGACGTTCGAGGACACCGGTCTCCCCGGCGACGCGGCCGTCGGGGCGGCCCGTCTCTACGAGCGGCTCGTCTCCTTCAAGGACGTCGAGGAGCCGCCGACCCTCGATGAACTGCTGGCCTCCCTCGGCTGACCCCTACTGGACCGCGTCGGTGGGCGGCTGCGCGAGCGGCGCAGCCCGGCGGCGGCGCAGGAAGTCGAGCACCTGGATCCCCGGGTTCACCAACCGGTGGTGGGTGACCAAGACGGCGACGATGACCCCAGCGACGTACACGGTGTCGATGAGCGTGCGCCCGGCCCCACTCCGACCGCCCGACGCCGCGAAGACACCCGGCGCGATCAATTGGAAGACCGTGTACAGGGCCAGCACGACTGCGACGACGAGGACGAGGATGCTCACGAAGGCCACTGCGGCGACGTAGGTCTGGGCGACCCGGGCGGACGGCCCGGGCGGCCCGCTCTCGGCCCGGGCGTACTCGAGCCCCTTGCCGAGGTGGATGGCCAGGACGCCCAGGCTGACCAGCAGCACGATGGCGCTCATGACCACGTTGCGGGCCACCGAGTCACCGACGGGATGCAGGCCAGGACCAGAAGCCTGGACCGTTCCGATGAGCCGGACCAGCGACACCACGATCCCGATCGCCCCGATGACCGTCGTCCACAACGCGATGAACGACACCCCGAACAGGTACACGGTGAACGGCCGGCGCCCGTTCGGGTCCGGCTCGGCCCGATTGGCCACCACCACGATGATGAAGATCCCGAGCACCGCCAGGACCAGCACCACCGCCAGTGCGCCGACCAGCAACCCGGCGAACGATGACCCTCCCGCCACATTGGACGAGATGAAGTTCTGCGATCTCACGTTTCTCCCCCGCTCACGCGGCCGACCCCTCGGCCTCTCGGAATCGTGCCAGGCCGACGGCTTCACCGCCACCGATTGCAGATGGCGGCCGACGCCTAGAGTTTCATGGCGTCGGGCCCCTGCCCTGACCAACTGGACATGGACCCTTACATCGTTCTCGGGGGAGCAGTCGTCGGGTACCTGGTCGGGATGACCGGGGCCGGCGGTGGCGCGCTCATGACGCCGATGCTGATCCTCCTGTTCAACGTCAAGGCGTCGACCGCGATCTTCAGCGACCTGGTGGCGTCGGTGGTGATGCGGCCATTCGGAGCCGCAGTGCATCTCCGCAACCGCTCGGTCAACCTGAGGCTGGTCGGGTGGATGGTCGCGGGGTCGGTTCCGTCCGCCTTCCTCGGCGCTTACATCCTGAGCCTCTTGGGAACCAG
>JBOGFV010000137.1:0-1669 GCA_050743525.1 Acidimicrobiales bacterium | reverse complement strand
CGGGTGGTCCCCTGGCGGCGGGCCAGCCACCCGTCGATCCCATCGGTGCCGGCGACCATCGCACCGAACGCGACCGTCCACCAGTTGGCCCCGAGGTGGACCATGAGCGCGATGAAGACCGGCGTGCCGAGGAGCCGGGCGGCCGTCAGCGCGTTGGCCGGGGTGGCCAGCGCGGTGGGTCCGAAGGAGTGGCCCGCCGTGTCGGTCACGGAACCGCGACCAGATCCACGCCGAGCGACTCGACGATCGTCATGTCGGCCATCGTCCCAATTCCGGCGCCGCTCGGGATCCGGACGATCCCGTCGATCTCCGGTGCCTCATGCACGGTGCGCCCCACCCCCGCCGCGTCGACCAGCACCGACCGCCGCTCACCGACCAGCCGGTCGCGCCGGCCGGCCGTGATCCGGTCCTGGAGCTCGGTGCACTCCTGCATCCGCTCCAGCGCCAGGCTCCGATCGACCTGGTCACCGAGATCGTAGGCGAGCGTCCCCTCCTCGGCCGAGAAGAGAAAGAACCCGGCCCAGTCGAGCTCGGCCTCGGCCAGGAACCCGAGCAAACGGTCGTGGTCGGCCTCGGTCTCGCCGGGATAGCCGAGGATGAACGACGAGCGGAAGGTGGCCAGCGCGTCGAGGGTCCGGATCCGCCGGACCCGCTCCAAGAACCGGTCCTGGTCCCCCCACCGGCGCATCCGGGCCAGAAGCGGCCGCGCCACGTGCTGGAGCGAGAGGTCGAAGTAGGGCACGCCCGTCGCCAGGATCGCGTCGACCACCGGGTCGGTGAGCGACGACGGGTAGAGATAGAGGAGTCGGGTGCGCGGCACGATCGCCGCGACCGAGCGGACCAGCTCGACGATCCCGTCGCCGAAGGCGCCGTCGCCCTCGAGCCGTCGGGCCCGCCGCGTCGAGCGGTCCCGGCCGTAGGAGGCGAGGTCCTGGGCCACGATGACGATCTCCTTCACGCCGCCGGCGGCCAGGGCTTCCGACTCGACGACCAAGTCGCGGATCGAGCGCGAGCGCTGGGCGCCCCGGAAGCTCGGGATGGCGCAGAACCCGCAGGCTCGGTCGCACCCCTCGGCCGCTTTGAGGTAGGCCCAGGCGGCCTCCATGGCGGGCCGGGGCAGCTCGAGCAGGTCGAACGACGGGACCGGTCGCCCGGGCGCACTCCGGCGGCCGAGCGCCACCGCGGTGCGCTGGGGCACCAGCGCGGCGCCGAAGCCGGCGACCAGGTCCACCTCGGGCAGCGCGTCGGCGAGCTCGTCGCCGTAGCGCTCGGCCATGCAGCCGGTGACGACCAGGCGGGCGCCGCCCCGCCGCCGACGGTCGAGGTCGAGGACGGTCTCGATCGACTCCCGACGGGCCTCTTCGATGAACGCACACGTGTTCACGACCACCAGGTCGGCCTCCTCGGGCGAGGTGGCCGGGCAGTAGCCCTCGGCGACGAGGACGCCGTCGAGCTTGTCCGAGTCGACGCGGTTCTTGGGGCAGCCCAAGGTCTGAAGCCAGTAGCGCTGTTCGACCACGTGTCTCTCCCTGGTCACCCGGGGCTCCCCGGGGAGCCGTTCGTGCCCGGGCGCGCCGGCCACCTGAGGCCGGTCTGGCGGAGAGGGAGGGATTTGAACCCTCGGACCGGGTCTCCCCAGTCAACTCATTAGCAGTGAGTCCGATTCGGC
>JBOGFV010000136.1:0-2740 GCA_050743525.1 Acidimicrobiales bacterium | reverse complement strand
GCCAACTGCTACCAGGCGATGGAGCACAACCTCGAGATCGTCGCCGTGCTGAACAAGATCGATCTGCCCGCAGCCGATCCCGAGCGTTGCGCGGCGGAGATCGAGCAGGTGCTCGGCATCCCCGCCGACGAGATCCTGCGGATCTCGGCCAAGACCGGTGAAGGGGTGGGGGAGCTGCTCGACGCGGTCGTCGAGCGCATCCCGCCGCCGATCGGCGAACGCGACACCCCCACCCGCGCGCTCATCTTCGACTCCTCCTACGACCAGTACCGGGGCGTGGTGAGCTCGATCAGGGTGGTCGACGGCGTCGTCCGCTCGGGCGCCCGCCTGGTGTTCATGCAGGCCAAGGCGACGCACGACGCCGAGGAGATCGGCGTCCGCACCCCCGACATCCGCCCGGTCAAGGAGCTCGGGCCCGGCGAGGTGGGCTACCTCATCGCCGGGATCAAGGACGTCGGCTCGGCGCGCTCGGGAGAGACGGTCACGGCGGCGGACCGTCCGGCCGCCGCTGCCCTGGCCGGCTATCGCGACCCCAAGCCGATGGTGTTCTGTGGTCTGTACCCGATCGACGGTGACCAGCTGCCGGACCTGCGCGACGCGCTGGAGCGGCTCAAGCTGAACGACGCCAGCTTCACCTTCGAGCCGGAGTCGTCCCACGCCCTCGGCTTCGGATTCCGTTGCGGGTTCCTGGGGCTGCTCCACATGGAGATCGTCCGGGAGCGCCTCGAGCGCGAGTTCGACCTCTCGCTCATCGCCACGGCCCCCTCGGTGGAGTACCGGGTGTCGCTCACCGACGGCTCAGTGCTCGACATCGACAACCCGACCGAGCTCCCTGACGCCAGCCGGCTCGACCACATCGACGAGCCGATGCTGTCGGCCACGATCCTCACCCCCAGCGAGTACACCGGCAGCGTCATGGAGCTGTGCCAGCTGCGGCGGGGCGAGCTCGACAAGATGGAGTACCTGTCGCCCGAACGGGTCGAGCTCGTCTACAAGATCCCGCTGGCCGAGGTGGTGGTCGACTTCTTCGACCAGCTGAAGAGCCGGACCAAGGGCTACGCCAGCCTCGACTACGAGCCGGCTGAGTACCTGACCGCCAACCTGGTCCGGGTCGAGGTGCTCATCAACCACGTCCCGGTCGACGCGTTCTCGACGATCGTGCACCGGAGCCAGGCCGACGCGTACGGGCGACGGATGACCGAGAAGCTCCGCGAGATGATCCCGCGCCAACTCTTCGACGTCGCGATCCAGGCGGCCGTGGGCGGCCGGATCATCGCCCGCGAGACGGTGAAGGCCAAGCGCAAGGACGTGCTGGCCAAGTGCTACGGCGGCGACATCACCCGCAAGCGCAAGCTCCTCGAGCGCCAGAAGGAGGGGAAGTAGCGCATGAAGAACATCGGGCGCGTCGAGATCCCCCAGGAGGCGTTCATCTCGGCCCTCCGAATGGAGGATTGAACCGGCCTAGGAGAGTGACGGGCAGGTCGCCGTCATGATCCCGGGCTGGCCGACCGGCTGGTACGGGTCGGGGTTGGGCTGGTTGGCGAAGCGGTCGGCGATCCAGTGGATGAAGTCGCCAGACGCTGGGGCGATCACCCCAGCGTGGCTCTGGCCGGGGTAGATCCAACGCTCGAGGTCCTGGCCGGTCTTGCACAGCTGCTGGGCCAGCACCTGGGTGGAGACCGGCGGGATCTGCTCGTCGCTGCCGCCCTGGTAGATGAGCAGCGGTGCTGCGACCGGCGTCGTGAAGGAGGCCGGGTCGTTGGCCGTGAGGATCTTCTTCCAGGCCGGCACCTTGAACGGGTCGACCTTCACAAAGTCCTTCAGCGTGAATTTGTCGATGTGATTCTGCAGGTAGTTGTCGCAGCCCCGGTTGAGGACCGGCTCTTCCGTCAAGGCGGCCTTGGTGAGGATCTCGTGCAGCGGCGCGCGCTTCGGCCCGTACGCGGCCTCGAAGCCGAACCCGGCCATGAAGAGGTAGTAGCGGAACGGGCTGGTCGTGAGGAAGGCGTAGATGAGCGCGAACTGCGAGGGCGGCGCTCCCGCCACCACGCCCTTCAAGTGAAGGTCGGGCGCGTAGGCGGCCCCGATGTGGAGGCCGAACATCGCGGTCTGGCCGCCCTCAGAATGCCCCCACACGACGTAGTTGGTGCTGGCGTGGTCGGCCTTGAACCGGTGGGCGGCCCGGACGATGTCAATGGTGTTGCGGGCCGCCACGTCGCCAACCAGGTAGGGGAGCAGCCCCGGGGTGCCGAGGCCCTGGTAGTCGCTGGCCGTCACCAGCCATCCCTCGGCGAGCAGCTGATTGATCTGGGGAACCGCCGAGGCCGGCTGGAGGGAGGGGGCGCAGATGTCGGCCATGCCGCTGGTGCCGTGGCCCCAGGACACGACCGGGTATCCGCCCGCCGGCGCGGGCGTCCGGGGGACGAAGATCAGTCCGGTCACCGCGACCGGCTTGAGGTCGAGCGTCCGCGACACGTACATGACCCGATAGACCGCCGAGGCGTCGGTGCCATCGGTGGAGACGCGCTGCGTCTTGATCACCGCGCCGGCCGCCCTCGGGATGTGCGCGGGCACCGTGTAGAAGCCCGGGAGCGCCGCTGCCGACGCGGCAGCCGGGATGAGCGCCCCGATCCCGAGCAGCGCGGCGCAGATCGCCGCGTGGAGCATCAGCACCGCGAACTGGGCCACCGTCCTCGCGTGCGTGCAGGACGAGTTCTCGCGCTTCAACGCGACCGTCACC
>JBOGFV010000135.1:0-2659 GCA_050743525.1 Acidimicrobiales bacterium | reverse complement strand
GATCACCAGGAACCGCTCGTCGAGCTCGTCGCGGGCGTTGAGCACCGAGCCGGCCGTGCCGAGGGGCGTCTCCTCGGTCGCGTAGACCATCCGGACCCCGAGCTCAGAGCCGTCGCCGAAATACGAGCGCACCGCGTTGGCCATGAAGGCGACCGTGACGACGATCTCCCGGAAGCCGTGCTGGCGCAGCAACAGCACGACGTGCTCCATCATCGGCCGGTTGGCCATCGGGAGCATTGGTTTGGGCTGGTTGGAGGTGAGCGGGCGAAGGCGGGTGCCCTCGCCGCCCGCCATGATCACGGCCTTCACGCGGACGCCCCGGTCGACGGAGCGACCGCGTCCCGCCGTCCCGCCCGGCCGGCGGCCAGCGCGGCCCGGGCCGGCAGGATGTAGGCGATCGCGGCGATCCAGCCCAACAGGAGCCCGGCCCCCCCGGCCACCCAGGCGCAGTCCCGGACGGCGCCCTGCCAGTCGGCCGGGCCGTGGCCGAGGAGGAAGGCCGGGTAGGCGAACATCAGTCCGAAGGTCCCGGCCTTGCCCACCCACAGGACGTCGATGCGGGCGGCACCGAGCGCGGCCAGGAGCAGCACCATCCCGCCGACCAGCGCCTCGCGGCTCAAGGTCACGACGCCGAACCAGAGCGGCACGGCGCCATGCACGATGATGACGATCACCGCGGTGCCGACCAGGAGGCGGTCGGCCGTCGGGTCGAGCACCTTGCCGACCGTCGAGACCTGGTGGAAGCGGCGGGCCACGAACCCGTCGACCCAGTCGGTGGCCCCGAGGACGGCCAGCAGGATCGCGGCGGCCGTCTGCTCCTTGGCTCCGAAGACCAGCCACACGAAGACCGGGAGGCAGGCCAGCCGGACCGCGGTGATGAGGTTGGGGACCGTCAGGATGCCGCCGTCGGGCGGGTCGGCGACGACGACCCCGGGCGGCGTGGGCTGCACGGGCTGATTCTACGATCGGGGCCTGCGAGGGCGGCTGGACAACCGACCGGATCGGCCCAGAAACCCCTGTGGGAGCATGAGAGCGCCATGGCCCGCTTCTCCCCGTTCCGCGGCCTGCGCTACGACCCCGCCGTGATCCCCCTGTCTCAAACCATCGCTCCGCCCTACGACGTCATCGAGCCGGCCGAGCGGATGCGGCTCGCCACCCGCTCCTCCTTCAATTCCGTCCACCTCGAGCTCCCGGAAGCCGACCTGCGGGCCGGCCTGGACCGCTACCAGGTGGCGGCCCGGCTGCTCTCGGCGTGGCGCAACGACGCGGTGCTGCTCCTCGAGGAGGAGCCCTCCTATTACCTGTACCGGATGACCAGCCCCGACGGTCGCTCGACTCTCGGGGTCATCGGGGCGCTCGGGCTGCCCGAGGCCGACGACGAAGGCGAGGTCCTCCCCCACGAGGAGACCCTGCCCAAGCCCCGCAGCGACCGTCTCGACCTGCTGAATGCGACGCAGGCCAACCTGTCCCCCATCTGGGGGCTGTCGCTCTCGGTCGGCCTGACGTCGGCGCTCGGCCCGCCCGGCGACCCCGAGATCGACGTCTACGACGACGGCGGCGTGCGCCACGAGCTGTGGGTGGTCCCGCAGACCGACACGGCGCCGATCACCGAGGCGGTCGCGGCGGCGCCGGTGGTGATCGCCGACGGCCACCACCGCTACGAGACGGCCCGCGTCTATCAGCGCCAGGTCCGGGCCGAGCGGGGGCCGGGGGCCGGGGGCCACGACTGGGTCATGGCGCTCATCGTCGAGCTGGCCGAGGACCAGCTGGCCGTGGGGCCCATCCACCGGGTGGTGAGCGGCGTCGGGTCGGGCGCCGAGCTGATCGAGGGGTTCTCCCAGTGGTTCGACGTCGTCCGGGCCGGCGACGGCTCCGATCGGGTCGCGTTGGCGCTCGGCGAGGCGCAGTCGCTGGCCGTGATCACCAACGACGACGCGTGGCTGCTGACCCCGCGACCGGAGGCCTACGACGCCGCCAACAGCGACCTCGACTCGAGCCTGGTCGCGTTGGCCCTGGCCGAGTTCCCCGGGGCCGAGACCTCGCACCGGCACAGCTGGCAGGAGGCCTTGGACTCGGTGCGCATCGGCGACGCCCAGGCCGCGGTGTTCCTCCGGCCGCCGACGGTCGCCCAGATCTCGGCGTGGGCGCACGACCGGCGGCGGATGCCGCCCAAGACGACCTATTTCAGTCCCAAGCCCCGGACCGGGGCGGTGTTCCGCTCGCTGGTCGACTGAGCGAGGCTCAGCCGACCGTCCAGGTCGACCCCGAACGGAGCAGGGCCTCGAGGTCCCCGGCGCCCCGCTGCTCCTGGGCCCGGACGATCTGGCGGGACAGCTCCTCGCCGTACTCGGGCCGCTCGACGGCCCGAAAGACGCCGATCGGGGTCGGCTCGTAGGGGCCGCGGGCCAGCCGGGAGAGGGTGAAGGCCAGGCCGGGGTCGTCGCGGGCCTCGTCGTGGACCAGCAGCGCATCCTCCCCGACGTCGGCGACGTCCACGATCTCGAGGCGTCCGTCGGACCGCTGCGCCACCCCGCGCTCGCCGTCGGCGCCGAAGCGGATCCGCTCGCCGTGGACGAGCGGGATCAGCATCGCGGCGCGCACATCCCGGCCCGTGACCTTCTCGAAGGCGCCGTCGTTGAACACGTTGCAGTTCTGGTAC
>JBOGFV010000134.1:0-3631 GCA_050743525.1 Acidimicrobiales bacterium | reverse complement strand
GTCGCGGACCAGGTCGGCGAACGAGGGCGCCTCGTAGAGCACCGGGTGGTAGTGGCTGATGTCGTACTGGGTGGTCCCCATGGCCTCGATGTCCCAAGGACGAAGCTCGGCATCCCGGAACGCGTCGATCTCCCCGAAGCTCGACAGCAGCCCCGCGCCGTAGGCGCGGGGCTCGCCGGCCTCGCGCACCACGCCGAACTCGAGGGTGAACCAGAACACCCGCGAGAAGAAGTCGCGGGCCGTTGGATCGGTGGCCCGGAGCGACGCCCGGCCCGCCTTCTCGTAGAGGGAGGCGAAGACGGGCGACGACAGCATGGTCGCGTGCCCCACGATCTCGTGGACGACGTCGGGCTCGGGCGTGTAGCGGGGCGTCGAGTGGTGCCGGATGTACTGGGTCGAGAGGAAGGTCCGGTCGGCCAGGGCGGCGTAGAACGCGGGCGCCGGGACGAGCCCGGCGACCGGGCGGAAGTGGAAGCCGGTCAACTCAAAGACCCGTGCGTCGACTTCGCGGAGCTGCGGGACCCTCCCGGCCGGAAGCACCAGGCGGTCGGAGGCACCGGCCACTTCGGCACAGGCCAGCCGGCGGTGCTTGGCGGCGAGCTCGGTCGAGACGATCCGCCAGACCTCGTCCTCCTCGGCCGTGTACGTCACGTCGGGGATCGGCTGCCCCGGCACGTAGGTGTGGCCCACCTCGGCGATCGCGGCCCGCCGCTCCCGATAGGCCGCGTCGGCGTGGCCGGGGTGATCCGCGTCCAGCTCGACCACCACCGTTGCCATGGGTCCATCCTCCGCTGGGGTGGCATCGATGTCCAGAGAACACCTCTATTCCTAGACATTCTGTCGAACAAGGACCAGAATCTGGGAGAAATGTCTGATCAGAAGCCCGAACCGAGCGGTCCGCTGGATGCCCTGCCGGCGCTCGACTCGGTCGACGCCGCCCTGGTCCGGGAGCTGGTCGCAGACGGGCGGGCATCGGTGAGCGCGCTGGCCGAGCGGGTCAACGTGTCGCGGGCGACCGCGTACACCCGCTTCGAGCGGCTCCTCCAGAGCGGGGTGATCACGGGGTTTCGGGCCACCGTCGATCCGGCCAAGGCCGGCCTTCCGATCGCCGCCCTGATCCTCGTCAACCTCGAGCAGCACCGTTGGCAGGAGTTCCGCGACGAGTGCCTCACCCTGCCGGGCATCGAGTACCTGGCCTTCACAAGCGGCGGGTTCGACGCGTTCCTGTTGGTCCGCGTGCCTGATGTCGTCGCACTGCGCGATGTGGTCCTGGTCCGGCTGCAGGGGTCCGCGCACGTCCGCTCGACCCAGACCATCTTCGTCCTGGACGACCACCGGGTGGCCCTCGGCGCATGAATGCCGACGGCCACCGGAACCATCCGATCGAAGCGGCTCCGATCCACCCGGGCCGCCCCACCGAGGAGGAATCTCCGACGAACGCCCACCCCGCCATCGTGACGTTGTTGCTCCACCCGATCGATCGGTCCGTCCACCGATGCCGGGTGCGGGTCAGCCCCGGCGGGCTCGTCCTGACCCTCGTGACCGGCGACCCCGAGCGTCCGACCGAGCACGACCACCGCTACGACGAGTCCGATCCGTTGTTGATCCGGTGGCGCTCGCTGCGCGGCTTCTCCGCCGATGAGTCCTACGTGCCCGAGCCCGACCGGCCCCGCCTCCAGGTGCTCGAGATCGACACCGACGACGGCGCCCTCATCCTCCTCGCCGCGGTGGCCGAGGTCTCGGTCCTGTTCGACGCGGTCGGGAAGTGGTCCGGCCATTGGCGGCTGGCCCGCTCGCCGCTCGGCGTCGTCTTCGGCGGGCGCAGGCGTCGGCCGACGGCACGGGTCGCCTGAGCTGGGCGGTCCCAGGCTCCGGCCGGCTCAAACGGGGTGACCTAGCCTTCCGAGGTGGGCAACGGCCAAGAGGGTGGCCGGGATCGGCCCGCCGCCCCGCCCGAACCGCCGCGGATCCACCCGCGGCGACTCCCAGAACCGGGCCCCGCCGCGCTGGTGCGCCGGGGCGCCCAGATCGCCACGGTGACGACCAGGCGGTTCCTCCCGGTGGCCGTCCGGCACCTCCGCGACCGCTCCCGGCTGTCGCCGGCCACGTTCGCCCGGCCGCTCCGCCAGAGCTTCGAGGACCTGGGGGGGACGTTCATCAAGTTCGGACAGATCATGGCGTCGTCGCCGGGCATGTTCGGCGAGGAGGTGGCCCAAGAGTTCCGTTCCTGCCTCGACACCGGGCCGCCGGTCGACTTCGCCGACGTCCGGATCCGCGTCGAGGAGGACCTCGGGATGCCGATCGCCGAGGCGTTCGCCGAGTTCGAGCCCGAGCCGTTCGGGCGGGCCTCGATCGCGGTCGTCCACCGGGCCACGATGCACGACGGCCGCCGGGTCGCCGTCAAGATCATCCGCCCCGGGATCGAGCACCAGGTCGCCACCGACCTCGACCTCATGCAGCCGCTCTTCGAGGTGCTGGCCCGTCAGACCGGCGACCAGATGGCCGGGTCGGTCCTCCAGCTCGTCGACAGCTTCCGCATCCAGATCGGCGAGGAGATGGACCTGCGCAACGAGGCCCGCACCATGGCCCACTTCCGCCGACTCCTGACCGAGGTCGACCTGCCGCTCATCGTGGTGCCGGAGCCGTATCCGGAGCTCTCGGGGGCCAACGTCCTCACCATGGAGCTGCTCGACGGGGTCCCGATCGACGACCTCGCCCAGGTGGCGGCGCTCGGCATCGACCCGGGCCCGATCGTCGAGGAGGTGGTGCGGTCCTTCTTCCTCCACGTGGTCCGGCTCGGCGTCTTCCACGGCGACGCCCACGCCGGGAACATGCTCCTGTTGCGGGACGGCCGCATCGGGATCGTCGACTGGGGGATCGTCGGCCGGCTCGACCCAGCCACCCACCGGTTCGTGCTGCGGATGCTGGCCGCGGCCTTGGGGGAGGAGGACGCCTGGGCCGAGGTGACCGCCCACCTCGTCCGGACCTACGGCCCGGCCCTCGGCGTGGCCGTCGGCATGGACGAGGCCCAGATGGCCCAGTTCATCCGGCAACTGGTCGAGCCCACCTTGACCCGCCCCTTCGGCGAGGTCTCGATGGCCGACATGCTTCAGACCGTCCAGCTGCAGCTGGCCAAGGCCCAGGGGGTCGAGGCCCACCAGCGCTCGCTGCGGGCGATCGTCCGGCGGCTGCGTTTCCAGCGCCGGGTCCGGCGGATGGCCGATGCGTCGGGCGGCCTGTTCTCCGAGTTCGACCGCGGGACGTTCCTCTTGTCCAAGCAGCTGATGTACTTCGAGCGCTACGGCCGACTGTTCCTCGCCGACGTGCCCCTGTTGAAGGACCAGGCCTTCTTCAAGGACCTGCTGAAGGACGCGCCCGAGCTGCCGGAGCTGACGGACCCTCGCGGTGAGGGAGCCGGATCAAGGCCCAAGAGGCCCCGCCGATAGAGTGAGGCGGTCACGAGGGCGGGGAGCCGGGAGGTGGCCGTGAAGGTCGTCGTCGATCTCGATCGTTGTGCGAGCAACGCGGTCTGCATGAGCATCGTGCCGGAGATCTTCGAGGTCCGAGACGACGGCTATCTCTATGTCCTGGACGAGCACCCGCCCGACGCGATGCGCGACCGGCTTGAGGA
>JBOGFV010000133.1:0-5168 GCA_050743525.1 Acidimicrobiales bacterium | reverse complement strand
ACTCGAGGGCGGCGCGCTCTCAGCCCTCTTCGCGGGAGCGGCGGCGTTCGTCTATGTCCAGTTGGTCGAGGGATTCGGGCTGCCCCCGGTCGAGGCGATGGCCGCCGGCGTCCCGGTGATCGCGAGTCGTTCGGTGCCGAGCGTGAGCGAGAGCCCGATCGACGGGGTCGCCGCGGTGGTGGACCCGACCGACGAGGATGCGATCGCCGCCGCCATGCGCTCGGTGCTCGGCGACCCGGCCTGGGCGGCGTCGCTCGTCGCCAACGGCAAGGCCCTGGCCGCGATGCGGACCTGGGAGGCCGCCGCGGCTGGCCACGTCGCGGTCTGGGACTCGCTGTCGTGAGCACGCTCCGGGTGTCGCTCGACGCGACGGCCATCCCGGCCCGGGCGGCCGGGGCCGGCCAGTACGCGCTGGCCGTCGCGTCCGCGCTCGACGCCCGCGACGACCTGAGCCTGTCCATCGTGACGCGGCGCGGCGACGTCGAACGGTGGGCCCGGCGCGCCCCGTCGGCCCGGGTGGTGGCGGTGGCGCCGCGCCCCCGGCCGCTGCGATTGGCCTGGGAGCAGATCGGCCTGCCCCGTCGACTCCGCCATCTCGGCGTCGAGGTCCACCACGGGCTGCACTACACGATGCCGGAGCGGACTCAGCTCCCGGTCGTGGTGACCGTGCACGACCTCACCTACTTCGATCACCCCGAGTGGCACGAGCCGGCCAAGGTACGGGTGTTCCGGAGAGCGATCCGCGTCGCGGCACGCCGCGCCGCCGCGGTGGTGTGCGTGAGCGAGCCGACCGCCGAGCGGTTCCGCGAGCTCTGCGACCCGACCTCACCGATCGTCGTCGCGCCGCACGGGATCGACGCGTCCCGTTTCACGATGGCCGAGCCGAGTCCGGGCGCCGACGCCCGTGCGCTGATCGGACTCGGGATCGACGGGGATCGGCCGATCGTGGTGTTCGTCGGCACGCTCGAGCCCCGCAAGGGCGTCGGCCTCCTGATCGACGCGTTCGATCGGGTGGCCGGCCACCACCCCGACGCGGTGCTGGTCCTCGCCGGGCAGCCCGGTTGGGGCGACCAGCGCACCGCCCTCGACACCTCGGCCCACCGCGACCGGATCGTGGTCACCGGGTACGTTCCCGACGACGCGGTGCCGGCGTTGCTCCGCCGGGCCGCCGCCGTCGCTTACCCGTCCCTCGACGAAGGGTTCGGGCTGCCCGCACTGGAGGCCCTGGCCTGCGGGGCGCCCCTGGTCACGACGGCCGGGACGCCGATGGCGGCGCTGGCCGGCGACGCCGCCCTCCTGGTCCCGGCCGGCGACGCCGATGCGCTGGCTGGCGCGCTGGACCAGCTCCTGGCCGGCGACCCGGGGGCCGCCGTCCGACGCCCGGCCGGGCTGGCCCGGGTGGCCGGGCTCACCTGGGAGCGCAGCGCGGCGTGCCACGTCGAGGCGTACCGCATCGCTGCCGACCGGGGGCCGAGCTAGCGGGGGAGGAGATCGGGGACCTTGGCGGGGACGGGCCGGAAGAGGTCGCTGCCGAAGTCGTGCGCGGTGGAGGCGAAGCCGAGGTGGCCCTTGCCATCGGCCCCGCCCTCGGTGATCCCGAGGAGGTCCTCGAAGGTCCGCAGGGCCGAGTAATGGTTGTAGGACCCCCGGGTGTCGACGGTGCCCGGGTGGACCCAGATCGGGTTCAGCACGAGCGCCCCGATCCGCCCGCCGCCCGGCGCCGTTCCGGCCGGCGGCTCCGGCTGGCCCGGGTGCAGCAGCGGGCTCGACCCGGGGTTCGGGTCGTTGGGCCCGGGCTGCTCGTGGTCGCCCGCCGCCGAGTCGGCGAGGCTCCCCTCGTCGGCGGTGATGACCACCAGCATTTTCCCGCTCCGGTAGGCGGGGGAGCTGAGGATCAGTGGCATCCAGTGCATGAGCCACGCGTTGATGCCGGCGAACCCGCCGGCCGTCGTCCCGTCGGTGTTGTGCCCTGCGCAGGTGCCGTCGTGGCCGTCGTCGCAGACGTTGGGCGACACGAAGCTGAAGCGGGGCGTCGTCGATGCCTTGGCGAGGTCCTTGGCCAGGTGGCCCTTGAACCGGTTGGGGGCACCGTTCTGGCCCACCGTGACCGTCCCCAGCGGCACGACGTCACGGTGGCAGGTGGCCGGGTTGTCGATCACTGAGTGGAAGTAGATGAACGGGTTGTGCCGGTCGACGTACTGGTCCGAGATCGTCGACCTCTGGCTCCCTGACCCGTTGGGGCCCTCGGCGGACTCGGTCGGGTCGGTGGCGTTCCCGTTCGCCTGCACTGGGTGGGCGCAGTCGGTGCCGCCGAGCGGGTCGGGGACGCCATGGTCCCGCGCCGGGTCGTTGCCCATGTCCTCGCCGTACTCGCGCCAGTTCGAGCTCTTGGTCTTGGGATAGGTCGCGTCGAGCTGGTTCCCGATGTTCTGGACTCTGGGTGGCATCACGCAGCCGATCCCGTCGACCTGGCCCGGGTACTTGGTCTGCTTGGGATCGAGGGTCCCGGGGCCCATGTCCTGGAACCGCGCGCCGGCCGAGGATAGGCAGTCGCTGCTGGTCAAGGCGTTGGGCGCCTGCCCCGAGACTTGGGCGATGTAGTTGTCGAGCGACACGTGGCCGATGGCGAAGTAGTTGGCCACCAGTGTGCCGAGCGGCTCGAGGGTGTTGACCAGATAGGGCTCGTTGGCAGCCGAGCCGAACGTGTCGGCGGCGGCCTCGTTCTCGAGATCGATCACCATCACATGGGTGATCGCCCCGTTCGGGAGCGGTCCGACCACCCTGGCCGCGGCCGGGCCCGCCGACGAGACGAACGGGACCAGCGCGACGGCGAGTCCGGTGGCCACCGCCACGTGGAGCCCGAATCGTCGGCGCCGTCCATCGGTCAATCCGCGCACCCGCATCCCCAAATATCGCACCCTCTGTCGGCAGGATCGTGACCGTAGCCCGAAGGCGGCGCGGCATGGTCAGAAAGGTCCCGGAGCGGGTTCGGTAGGGTGCGGCGTGCGTGCGTTCGTGACCGGGGGAGGCGGTTTCGTGGGCCGCCACCTCGGCGAGCACCTTGCGTCGATGGGCGACGAGGTCACCTCGGTGGACCTCGAGGTCGACGTCGCCGACCCCGAGGCGATCGCGGCGGCGGTGGGGCGGGCTCGGCCCGAGGCGATCTACCACCTGGCCGCGCTGAGCCACGTCGGTGCGTCGTGGGGCTCCCCGGCCGAGGTCCTGCGGGTCAACGTGCTCGGGACCGCCGGCGTGCTGGGAGCCGCCCGGGCCCTCTCGGATCCGCCGGTCGTGCTCGTCATCAGCTCGGCGGAGGTCTACGGCGCCGCCGAGCCGCCCGGGCTCCCGATCACCGAGGCCGCGCCCCTTCGGCCGCTCAGCCCCTATGCGGCCAGCAAGGCCGCCGCCGAGCAGCTGGCCACCCAGGCGTGGCTCGGCTACCGCCAGCCGGTGGTGGTGGTGCGGCCCTTCAACCACGTGGGCCCGGGGCAAGGCGCCACCTTCGCGGTCTCGGCCCTGGCCCAGCGGATCGTCGAGGCCCAGCGGACCGGCACCGGGCACATCGCGGTGGGGACCCTCACCGCGAGGCGGGACTACACCGATGTGCGCGACGTCGTGCGGGCGTACCGCACCCTCGTGCTCGACGGCACCCGCGGTCGCACCTACAACGTCTGCTCGGGCACCGACATCTCGGTCCTCGACGTCGCCCACCGGCTCTGCGAACTGGCCGCGGCCGAGGTGGAGCTGGTCGAGGACCCGTCCCTCGTGCGGCCGATCGACCTCCCGGTCCTACGCGGCGATGCTGGCCGGCTGACGGCCGATACCGGGTGGCGACCCGAGATCGCATTCGACGACACGCTGCGCGACGTCCTCGAGTTCTGGCGGGCCCAGGCGCGATGAGCGGGCCGACCGGCTTGGCCGACGCGTTGGCGGCCGGGCCCTTCACCCTGCGTCGGCACCGGCCCGACGATCTCGCCGAGCTGGTCGGCGCGGTCAATGCCAGCCTCGAGCACCTGCGGCCGTGGATGGTGTGGGCACAGCAGCCCGCCACCGACGAGTCGCTGGGGGAGTTCCTGAGCGGCTCGATCGCCAACTTCGAAGCCGGGATCGAGTTCGGGTACGCGATCGTGGAGAGCACCGAGGGAGGGGAGCGGATCGTCGGCGGAGCCGGGCTCCACCCTCGGCTGGGCCCCGGTGCGATCGAGATCGGTTACTGGGTCCACGTCGATCACGTGCGGCGGGGGGCGGCTTCGGGAGCGGCCCGGGCGTTGCGGGACGCCGCCATCGACCCGCTCGGTGTCGAGGTGGTCGAGATCCATTGCGACCCCAAGAACACCGCCAGCGCGGCGGTGGCGAGGAGCTCGGGGTTCCGACTGGTCGGGACCGAAGCGAGGGCGCCCCGGATCCCGACCGAGTCGGACCACGAGATGATCTGGCGCTACCGGCGCCAGGGCCGCAGTTAGGCCTGGGCCTCGACCTTGGCCTTGGCGTTCTCGGCGGCCGCCTTGGCCAGGTGCTCGCTCACCTTGGCGTGCAGCTCGTCGATGCGGGCCTGCGCGACGGTGGCCACGTGCTTGGCCGGACCGGGCAGGCGGTCGGTCACCGGGTTGAGGGTGGACTCGACCGTGCGGATCGCCTCGGTGAACAGCGAGTCGATCTGGGCGGCCCGGCGGATGGCCTCGGAGCGCAGGCCCGAGTAGGCGCCGAAGGCGTCGTTCTTGGCCAGCCGCTTCTGCAGCTCGACCCGGCCGACCTGGAGCTTCTGGAGCCCGAGGACGCCGAGGCCGACGGCCGTGTCAACGGCGCTCTTGGCCAGCTCGGTGAGCTTGGCCAGGTCGTCCGGGCGCTCGGTGGGGGGGTCGGTGGGGGGGTCGGTGGGCGACATTGCTTCCTCTCTCTGTCGGGCGATCTGTCTGCGATCTTCCGTGATCTGCCAACCACTGTATCACCTTTGCATAACAGTTGCAAGCATCGGGGCCGGGTCCTGGCTCCCGTTGGGCACGGGATTGGGCCGATAGCCTCGGCACCCTGATGGACACAGCGGCGCCGGCGGTGGTGGCGGTGGTCGTCACCAGGAACCCGGGGCCGTGGCTGGAGGACACCCTCCGCGCCTTGTCCGACCAGGACTATTCCGAGCTGGTGGTGGTGGTCGTGGCGGCGGGTGGCTC
>JBOGFV010000132.1:0-3331 GCA_050743525.1 Acidimicrobiales bacterium | reverse complement strand
CCTCGGTCCCCGAGAGGTCGTTGTCGATCGTCTTTGGGACCCCGACCACCGAGAGGCCCATGTCCGAGAGCTGGCTGGCCACCCCGAGCGTGTCGTCGCCACCGATCGCCACCACCGCGTCGACGCCGCGCTTGGCCAGGTTGGCGATGGTCAGCTCCGGGCCCCCGTCCTGCGCGAACGGGTTGGTGCGCGAGGTGCCGAGCACGGTGCCGCCCTGGGCCAGCAGTCCCGACGACTCCACCGGGTCGAGGTCACGAGCCCGGTCCTCGAGGACCCCGCGCCACCCGTCGAGGTAACCGACCGTCTCGTATCGGTGGCGGGTATGGCCGGCGATCACGACCGCCCTGATCACCGCGTTCAGCCCGGGGCAGTCGCCCCCTCCGGTCAGGATTCCGAGGCGCATCGGGCCAGTGTTCCACGGGCCGCCGAACGGCCCGGACGGCGCTCAGGCGGCCGGCTGGTGGGCCGAGCGGACGGCCGCCTGCTCCAGCTCGAATGCCGCGACCAAGGCGTCGAGGAGCTCGCGGTCGGCCGGGACCAGCTCCTCGACGCCCGGCGTCGAGGAGTATCCGGCGAGGAAGGCCCGGCGGTTGCGCTCGGCCCAGGCCTGGGCGGCGGCGCCGAGGCCCGGCCGCAGTGCGACGTCGCGCTCGTCCAGGGCCGCCACCGCGACGAAGCGCAGCGACCACAGCATGTCGGCGACGTCGGTCAGCGCCGAGCGGAAGCGAGGCTGGCCGGCGTCGTCGACGCCGCCCGGCCGCCAGTCGGCGACCACCCATCCCTGGTTGGTCCGGGCCAGCCGACCGAGGTGGAGGTCGCCGTGGGTCCGGATCATCGGGAGCCTCGCCCCCGACGTCCGCAGGCCCCGCAACGCATCGAGCGCCGCCGGGTCCATCAGCCCCGGAGCGCCGCCCAGCACCGCCGCCTCGACCTCGGCCGACCAATCGGCCACCGCCCCGGAGCGCCGGCCGAAGGCTTTGTCGGTGGCCAGGTGCAGCCGGGCCGTCATGGTGCCAAGGGAGCTGGCCTCGATCGCGAAGTCGCCGCCGGCCCGCTCGGGGGTGGTTCCGGAGCCGAAGAGGTCGCGCAGGGAGGTGAGGGCGAGGGCCCAGCCGTCGGCGCTCTCGGCCAGCCGGTCCTGCACGAGGCCGAGGTCACGCCCCTGGCGACGCCACAGCGCGATCGGCGCAGCGAGATGGTTGAAGCCGACCTCGTCGAGGGTGACCAGCATGTCGACCGCCGGGTGCGGCCCCTCGGTGAGCCACGGGAACACCGAGAAGCTGCACCACTCGTCGACATCGAGCACGGTCGCGGTGTCGTCGTCGGCCGCGACCGAGACCCGGGACGGCTCCTCGCCGCTGATCGCGATCATCATCAGGGGGGCCAGCTCGGCGTCCCACAGGGCGTCGACCGCCACCGCGGTGCCCCGGTCGTCGCGGTACTCGCCGAGCACGATCCCGTCGGCCTCGCCACGCAGCGCCGCCACCTCGGCCCCGGGTCCGTGCAGGCCGACCACCAGATGGGCCAGCCGACCGTCGACAAGGGCCACCACGTCGAGCAGGCCCGGTCGGCCGGCCAGCAGCACCTCGACCTCCAGCACCTCGACCGGGGCGACCCCGACGTCGGCCTCCCGGCGGGCCAACCAGGCCTGGACGAGGGGCACGAAGGCGGAGCGCCGGGCCTCGTCCAGCTCGAGCATGGCGCCGATCACGGGGTCCCCTGGTCGGGGGTGAGCTCGAACCACAAGAAGCCGTAGGGCCCGAGGGCGATCGTGTACGGCTCCTCGCCGATGACCGGGAACGGCACCCGGCCGAGCACCTCGACCGGGGTGGACCCGGCCCACCGGGTCAGGGACAGCTCGGCCGGCTGGGCGAACCGGGACAGGTTGTGCACGCACAGCACCGCCTGGGTGCGGGGGTTGATGAGGCCGTCCTCGCCCTCGACCACCGGCAGGACCGTGGCCGCGGCCGGCGGCTCGCCATAGGCCCCGCCCGCGAAGCTCTCGGCCGCCCGGCGGGTGGGGCCCCAGGGACCGGGGTCGGCCCGGGGCGCGTCGGCCACCTCGCCGGAGCGCACGTAGGCCAGCACCGACGGGTTGGGACAGGCGATCGAGTCCATGGAGCCGACGCCGAGCACCGGCATGGCCCGGCGCTGGACGAGGATGCCGCGCAGCCAGTGCAGGAACGAGCCGGGATTCCGGCACTGGGCCTCGACGTTCACGGCGTCGGAGCCGTAGACGGCGTCCATGACCGGCGGCAGGTACAGCTGGGCGAAGTCGGCCTTCGAGAACCCACCGTTGCGGTCCGGCGACCACTGCATGGGGGTCCGGACCGAGTCGCGGTCACCGAGGTAGATGTTGTCCCCCATGAGCAGCTCGTCGCCGTAGTAGATGACGGGACTGCCCGGCAGCGACAGGATCAGCGCGTAGAGCAGCTCGGCGAGGCGCCGGTCGCCGTCGAGCAGCGGGGCCAGCCGGCGGCCGATCCCCATGTGCCGCTTCATGCGGTCGTCCTTGGCGTACTCCGCGAACAGGTAGTCGCGCTCCTCCTCGCTCACCTGCTCGAGGGTCAGCTCATCGTGGTTGCGCAGGAAGATGGCCCACTGGCAGCCGTCGGGGACCTCGGGGGTCTGGGACAGGATCTCGGTGATTGGGTAGCGCTGCTCCTTGCGGACCGCCATGTACAGACGGGGCATGAGCGGGAAGTGGAAGCACAGGTGGCACTCGTCGCCGTCGCCGAAGTAGTCGGCCACGTCGGCGGGCCAGCCGTTGGCCTCGGCCAGCAGCACCCGGCCCGGGTAGTCGGCGTCGATCTCCTTGCGGATCCGCCTGATGAAGTCATGGGTCTCGGGGAGGTGCTCGCCGGCGGTGCCGTCCCGTTGGAACAGGTACGGCGCGGCGTCGAGTCGGAACCCGTCGAAGCCGATCTCGAGCCAGAACTTCACCATCTCGACCATCGCGTCGGCGACCTCGGGGTTCTCGTAGTTGAGGTCGGGCTGATGGGAGTAGAAGCGGTGCCAGTAGTACTGCTGGCGGGTGTCGTCCCAGGTCCAGTTGGACCGCTCCACGTCGGTGAAGACGATCCGGGCCTCGGGCCAGCGCTGGTCGTCGTCGTTCCACACGTACCAGTCGCTCTTCGGGTTGTCGCGGCTCGAGCGCGACTCGACGAACCACGGATGGGTGTCGCTCGTGTGGTTCATGACCAGGTCGGCGACGAAGCGGATGCCCCGACGGTGCGCGTCGTCGAGCAAGAGGGTCAGGTCGGCCAGGCTCCCGTAGTCGGGGGCCACGTTGAAGAAGTCGCTGATGTCGTAGCCGCCGTCGCGCATCGGC
>JBOGFV010000131.1:0-4136 GCA_050743525.1 Acidimicrobiales bacterium | reverse complement strand
TGTTGATGGCGGTCCGGGCGTCGCCGGCCGAGGACGCGCTGAGCGCCGCCAACGCCTCGTCGTCGCCGGTGGCGCCCTCGGCGCCCAGGCCCCGGTCCAGGATCTCGCGCACTTCCGGCTCGGACAGGGGCTCGAGCCGCCACAGGGTCGAGCGGCTCATGAGCGGCGCGTTCACCTCGAAGTACGGATTCTCGGTGGTGGCGCCGATCAGCACCACCAATCCGTCCTCGACCGCCGGGAGGAGCACGTCTTGCTGGGCCTTGTTGAACCGGTGAACCTCGTCGATGAAGAGCACGGTGCCCTGCCCATGCTCGCCGAGCCGTCGGTGGGCGTCGTCGAGGGCGGCCCGCACGTCCTTCACACCCGACGAAGTGGCCGACAGTGGGACGAACTCCTTGGCCGAGGATTCGGCCAGCACCCGGGCGAGGGTCGTCTTGCCGGTCCCGGGCGGGCCCCACAGGATCGCCGAGGTGAGCCGGTCCGACTCGGCCAGCGCGCGCAGCGGCGCGCCCGACCCGACCAGGTGGGCCTGGCCGACGACCTCGTCGAGCGTGCGGGGCCGCAGCCGGGCTGCGAGCGGCGACCGTTCCGCCAGCGCCTTGTCGGCCGCCGCTCCGAACAGGTCGCCGCCGCTCACGTCTTGGGCGGCGGACGGAGGCCCAGCTCCTTGAGGGCCGCCTCGGCGAGGGGCTTCGGGGCGCCGGTGAGTGGGTCGGCACCCGATTGGGTCTTCGGGAACGCGATCACCTCCCGGATGCTCTCCTCGCCGGCGAAGATCGCGACCATCCGGTCGAGGCCGATGGCGAAGCCGGCATGGGGCGGGGCCCCGTACCGGAAGGCGTCGAGCAGGAACCCGAAGCGGTCCTCGGATTCCTCGGAGGTGAGGCCGAGCACCTCGAACATCCGCCGCTGGATGTCACGGCGGTGGATCCGCACGCTGCCCGAGCCGAGCTCCCAACCGTTGAGCACGAGGTCGTAGTGCTCGGCCCGCACCTTGAGCGGCTCGGTGTCGAGAAGTTGCAGATCCTCGGAGTTGGGCATCGTGAACGCGTGGTGCCCCGGCTGCAGGTTCCCGTCGGCGTCGACTCCCTCGAACATCGGGAAGTCGACGACCCACACGTAGCGGTGGGGCCCCTCGCCGACGGCCGTCCCGCCGAGCTGAGTCCGCAGCGTCCCGAGGACCGTGCACGCGCGAGCGTGGTCGTCGGAAGCCACCACCAAGATGAGGTCGCCCTCTTTGACCGCGGTGACCGACACGAGGCTCGCTCGCTCGGCGTCAGACAGATGGGCGGCCAGCGGTGAGTCGAGCGCGTCGTCGGTGCCCACCCGAAACCACGCGAGGCCGGCCGCACCGAGCTCCTTGGCCCGGTCGACCAGCGCGTCGATGCGGCCCCGGCCGAGCGAGCCACCCCCTTCCAGCACGATTGCCTTCACGGTCGTGCCTGAGAACGCGCGCACCGCCGTGCCGTCGAACACCGACGAAAGATCGACCAATGCCATGCCGAAACGCAGGTCGGGCTTGTCGGTGCCGTAGCGGTCGAGGGCATCGGCCCAGGCGATCCGTTCGATCTCGGCGGGTCGGCTTCCAGTGACGGCCTCGGACGCGTCGGCCACGGCGTCGCCGACGATCGCCATCACGTCGTCTTGGGTCACGAAGGACGCCTCCAGGTCGAGCTG
This sequence comes from Acidimicrobiales bacterium, assembly GCA_050743525.1. Classification (GTDB taxonomy): domain Bacteria; phylum Actinomycetota; class Acidimicrobiia; order Acidimicrobiales; family RAAP-2; genus Palsa-461. Next base: position 2,459 of record JBOGFV010000131.1, on the reverse strand, counting down.
GGTGAACTCGTACTGGCGGTCGGCCCGCGGATCCTCGTCGCGCAGACAGCGAGCGATCTGGTAGTAGCGGTCCATTCCCGCCACCATCAGCAGCTGCTTGGCCAGCTGGGGGCTCTGGGGCAGCACATAGAACGCGCCGTGGTGAAGCCGGGACGGCACCGCGAACTCGCGGGATCCCTCGGGCGTCGGCACCCACAGCAACGGCGTCTCGACCTCACAGAAGCCGTGGCGCTCCATGGCCCGGCGCAGCGCCGCGTTGACGGTCGCCCGCAACCGCAGGTTGGCCTGCATGCGGGTCCGGCGCAGGTCGAGGTACCGGTAGCGGAGCCGGAGCGCCTCGTCGGCCTCGACCCGGTCCTCGACCGGCACGGGCGGGGGCTCGGCCTCGGCCAGGATCTCGACCTCGCAGTCCTGGAGCTCCACCTCGCCGGTCGCGAGCTTGGGGTTGACCGTCCCCTCGGGACGGCGCCGGACGGTGCCGGTCACCTGGACCACGTACTCGCTGCGCACGTCGACCGCACCGTCGACGACGCACTGGATCAGCCCGGTGTGGTCGCGCAGGTCGATGAAAGCCAGATGCTCGCCGTGATCGCGGCGCCGGGCCACCCATCCGCACAGCTCCACCCGCGCGTCGACGTCGTCGGTCGAGACCAGGCCGCACAGGCCGGTCCGCATGGACGTCGGTCGGCGGTCGGCGTCGCTCACCGGGCCCTCCTCAGCTCGGCGATCGCGGCGGCCGCCTCGGACCGGGGCACCGAGCGCTGCTCACCGCCCCGAAGAGGATTGAGGGTGACTGTCCCGGCCTCCAACTCGGCGGCCCCGAGAATCACGGCAACGGCAGCACCGGAGCGGTCGGCCGCCTTCATGTGGGCCTTGAGCGAGCGCTGGTCGAAGGCGCGGTCGACCCGGAGCCCGGCGTCGCGCAGGGTCACGGTCAGATCACGGGCCGCCGACCCGTCGATCAGGTCGATCACAAAAGCGTCGAGCGGCGCTGGCGCGGCCGCGAAGCAACCCTCGGCGTCGCAGGCCAACAGCACTCGCTCGATCCCGATCCCGAAGCCGATGCCGGGAGTGGCCGGGCCCCCCATGGCCTCGGCCAGCCCGTCGTAGCGGCCGCCCCCGCCGATGCCGTTCTGGGCCGCCTCGATGGCGGCGGACGAGAACTCGAAGGTGGTCCGGGTGTAGTAGTCGAAGCCCCGGACCAGCCGGTGGTCGATCGACGCCTTGATCCCGAGCGCCTCGAGCCCGGCCCCGACCCGGGCGAAGTGCGGCGCGCAGTCCTCGCACAGGTGGTCGATCAGGTGCGGGGCCTGGTCGGTCACGGCCCGGCACTCGGGCCGCTTGCAGTCGAGGACCCGCATCGGGTTGGCGTCGATCCGGGCCCGGTGCTCCTCGCACAGCTCGTCGCGGCGGGTCCGCAGGTATGCGGCCAGGATCTCGACATAGGCGGGCCGGCAGCGGCCGTCGCCCATCGAGCTGACCGACAGCGAGTAGTCGGAGAGCCCGAGGGCCCGGAAGAACCGGTCGGCAATCCAGATCACCTCGACGTCGAGGTCGGGATCGGTCGGTCCGAGCGCCTCGATGCCGACCTGGTGGTGCTGGCGGTACCGGCCGGCCTGGGGGCGCTCGTGGCGGAAGGCCGGCGTGAGGTACCAGGCCTTCCAGGGCAAGACCGGCCGGTGTTGAAGGTAGGCCCGCACGACCGACGCGGTGCCCTCGGGGCGCAGCGCCAGCATCGTCCCGTCGCGGTCCTCGAACTCGTACATCTCCTTGCCGACGACGTCGCTCGATTCACCGAAGCCGCGCCGGAACACCGACGCGTCCTCGAACACCGGCGTCTCGGCCAGCCCGTAGCCGGCCGACTCGACCAGCGTGGCGAAGGTCGCGACGAACGCCTCCCACCGGGCCGACTCGGGCCACAGCACGTCGTGCGTCCCCCTGGGGGCGCGCGGCGGCCCGGGCCGGGCACCCTTTTCGCTCACGGACGCTTGCCGGGGAGCTGCCGGTAGGCGTCGAAGACGCCGTCGAGATACTTGAGCGAGCTCACCAGGGACTGCAGATGGGTGGGGTCGGCCAGCTCGACGTCGAAGGCCATGCGGCTCACCCGGTCGGGGGTGGTGACGGTGCGGGCGGCCACGATGTTCAAGTGGTGCTCGGAGACCACCCGGCTCACGTCGGCGAGCAGCCGGGACCGGTCGAAGGCCAGGACCTCGAGGGTGGCGAGGAAGATCCCCTCGCTCCCCCGGTCCCACTCGACCTCGATCAAGCGCTCCTCGGAGCGGCGCCCGAGCGCCATGGCGTTGGAGCAGTCGGAGCGGTGGACCGAGACGCCGCGGCCCTGGGTGACGTCGCCGACGTTCTCGTCACCGGGCACCTGCGTGCTGCAGCGGGGCAGGTGCTCCTTGACGTCGTCCTAGCCCTCGACGTAGACGCCCGCCACGGGGTGGCGCGAGGAGCGG
>JBOGFV010000130.1:0-6720 GCA_050743525.1 Acidimicrobiales bacterium | reverse complement strand
ACGCGGGAGGAGGCAGGCCGGTGAGCCTGCCGGCCCCGCACGAGGTCGTGGAGCGGGCCCTGGCCGCAGCCGACGGCCCCTGCGTCGTCCTGGTCGACGAGTCGCACCAGGCCGAGGTGCGCTTCGCCAACAACACCGCCACCACCAACGGCCGGCGTCGCGACCGGCGCGTCGCCGTCATCAGGTTCTGTGACGTGGAAGGCGGGATCGCCGCGGGGGTGGCCAGTCGCAGCGGGGACGTGGACGTGGCGGCGATGCTCGAGGCGGCGGCCGCCGATGCCCGGTCGTCGCCGGCCAGCCCCGACGCCGCACCACTGGTCGACAGGCCGCCCGACGACGGGTTCGACACGCCGCCCGCCGAAGGCGACCTGGGCGCGTTCGGACCCATCGTCGACGCGCTGGCACCGGCCTTCGATTCGGCCGCCAACGCCGACCGGGTGCTGGCGGGGTTCGTCGAGCAGCAGGTTGACACCGTCTACCTGGGAAGCTCGACCGGGCTGCGGCGCCGACACTCCCAACCGACGACGGCCGTCCAGATGGTGGCCCGCAGCCGGGACGGCTCCCGGTCCGCCTGGGTGGCCGACGCATCCGCCGATCTGGCCTCGGTCGACATCGCGGCCATGGACGCGCACTTGGCCGCCCGTCTCGAGTGGGCGTCCAGGTCCGTCGCGCTCCCCGAGGGGCGCTACGAAGTGGTCCTGCCCCCTTCGGCCGTCGCCGACCTCATGATCGACCTCGTCAACTACGCCGGCGGGCAGGACGCCGAGGACGGGTCCAGTGCATTCTCGGCGCCCGGCGGTGGCACCCGGGTCGGCGAGCAGCTGTGTGACCTGCCGTTCGCGCTGTACGGCGATCCGGCGGAGCCGGGTCTCGAGTGCGCGCCCTTCCTGGCCGTTGGCGCCTCATCGAGCGAATCGTCGGTCTACGACAACGGCATCGACGTTGGCCGGACGCCCTGGATCGAGCACGGGCGGCTGTCCAACCTCCGGTATCACCGGGCCGGCGCGGCACGCTCGGCGACGAACTTCGCACCCCCGGTCGACAACCTGGTCCTCGATCTGCCCGACGCGACCGGCACGACCGAAGAGCTGGTCGCTCGGACCGAACGCGGACTCCTGTTGACCTGCCTGTGGTACATCCGGGAGGTCGACCCGGCGTCGCTCCTGCTCACTGGCCTCACTCGCGACGGCGTCTACCTGGTCGAGCGCGGCGAGGTGGTGGGGGCCGTCAACAACTTCCGCTTCAACGAGAGCCCCATCGACGTGCTGGCCCGGACCTCGGAGGCGGGGACGAGCGTCCGCTCCCTGGGCAGGGAATTTGGGGAGTGGGTCAACCGGAGCCGGACGCCACCACTCAGAGTGATCGGCTTCAATATGAGTTCCACCAGCGCAGCCAGCTAATTCCGCGTCCCGGGGTTACCCAGCGGTACACGATCCCCGAATCTCACAATTGGTGGTCGTAGATTTTCCCCCACGCGTATCGCTCATCTTTTCCGGAGGTCCGCAACCGGAATCGCCGAGCGGCCCTCCAACTCGGTGGCGCCCGGCGACCTCGGTGCTGATGGGACCGTTTCCAGGCACGCCCGGCTCCTTGCTGGGCTGGTCCTGGCCCTTGGCCTCGTCGCGTCCGTCCTCGGGGCGCTCCAGTGGCGCAGCTACATCAACGCCCAGCAGTTGCACCAGGTCGAGACGACCACGACGACGGCGCGGGCGTCGTTGACGGGCGCGATTCAGCGCGACGAGGACCTCGTCGAGACCCTGCGCGGCGTGGTGGCGAGCGGCGCAGTCGTGTCGAATTCCGAACTGCAGCAGATGTACCAGAACATCGCCGCGACGAACGACGCCGGAATCATTGGCCTCGCCTACATCAAGGTGGTCCCGTATTCGCAGCTTTCCCAGTTCGAGAACGAGGTCGCCGCCGATCCGCCGCTCGGGATGTCGAGCACCGGGCCGACCATCCTCCAAACCGAGGGGCCGCGTCGCGAGTACTGCCTCATCCGCTTGGCCGTGGGCAGCTCGGCCGGCGTGGCCAACCTCTCCTCGACCGGCACACAAGATCTCGCCCAGGAGCTGTCCGGCCACTACGACTACTGCTCTAGTCCCAACGGGCCCGCCCTCGGAGAGTCGGCGGCCTCGGGGATCGAGACGGTCACCCTCCTTCACGCCGGCCTGGCCAAGAAGGACAAGGCCCGCATCGCCAACAACTTGTTCGACGTGATCCTGCCGATCTACGCGCCCGGCCTCCCGCTCAAGACCACCGCCCAACGCGAGGTGGCGCTGCTCGGCTGGGCCGACGGGCTGTACTCCCCCCTCCCCGTGCTCGAGCCGGTGGTGGCCAAGTCCAGCGACCTGGCGGTCGACATCCGCTACCGGAACCTGCCCGGCAGTCTCAGCGTGGCCTCTGCCGGCTCCGAGCTGTCCAAGGGCGCGTTCCATCGCACCGTCGTCCTGAGCTCCGACCACCGCTGGGTGGCCCGGATCTCGGTGGTCCCGTCCAACGCATCAGCCACGGCGCAAGGCATCGGTGTGCTGGCCGACCTCCTGGTGATCGTGCTCCTGATCGCGCTGATCGTCTCCCTGTCCCGGTCCCGCAAGAAGGCGTTCGAGTCGATCGCCCACAAGAACAGGGAGCTGGAGCACCGAGCCCTCCATGACACGCTGACCGGCCTGCCCAACCGCGACCTCATCCTCGACGTCGCGTCCACGATGCTCGAGCGGGCCGAACGCGACCAGATCTCGGTGGCGGCCCTGCTGGTCGACCTCGACGGGTTCAACGCGGTCAACGACACCTACGGACACCGGATCGGCGACGCGGTTCTCGAAGCGGTCGCCCAGCGCCTGTTGGCCGCCCTGGGCCCTGCCGACACCCTCGGCCGGTTGGCCGGCGACGAGTTCGTGGTCCTCGCCGCGGGCCCCTCGATGGCCGCCGGCGTGGAGCACCTCGCGGAGCGTCTCATGGGTGAGCTGACCGCCCCCTTCGAGATCTTCGGAACCGACGAGGCCTACGTCCGGCTCAGCGCCTGCATCGGGGTGGCCTGCGAGCCCGGCCGCGGCGCCGAGGACCTGCTGCGGGACGCGGGCACGGCGCTCAACGAGGCCAAGTCAGCGGGCCGGCGGCGCTACACGATCTTCGAGCCGGCCATGCACACGGCTGCCCGGAGCCGCCTGGCCATGACCGGCGAGCTGCGGACGGCCTTCGAGCAGCACCAGTTCTTCCTGGCCTACCAGCCGGTGTTCTCACTCACCGACTCCTCCCCCTACGGGGTCGAGGCCCTCCTGCGGTGGCAGCACCCGCTGCGAGGGGTCGTGCCGCCCCTCGAGTTCATCCCCCTGCTCGAGGAGACCGGCATGATCTCCGAGGTCGGGCGAGAGGTCTTGCGGCTGGCCTGCGAGCAGGCCAAACAATGGGAGCAGCGGGGCCTGCCGATCTGGGTCTCGGTGAACGCCTCGGCGATCCAGATCGAGTCCGAGGATTTCATCACCGATGTCAAGGAGGTCCTCGAAGCGACCAGCCTCGACCCGGCTCGGCTCACCATCGAGATCACCGAGAGCGCCCTCATGCGCGACGCCCACGAAACCGTCCGCCGGCTCACCAACCTGAAGCGCCTGGGCGTCCGGCTGGCCATCGACGACTTCGGCACCGGCTATTCGTCGCTTGCCTATCTCCGCCAGTTCCCGGTCGACGTGCTGAAGATCGACCGCTCGTTCGTCGCGGCGATGACCACTTCGACCGCTGGAATGGCCCTGGTGCGGACCATGCTCGAGCTGGCTCGGGCCCTCAACCTCGAGACGGTCGCCGAGGGCATCGAGGAGCAGTCCGAACTGAACGCACTGGAGATGGAGCACTGCCGCTGGGGCCAGGGGTTCCTGCTGGCCAAACCGCTCGACCCCGAGCAGATCGAGCTCTTCTTCGACAACTCTCGGCCCCGCCGGGTGGAGGCCGCCTTCTCGTCCTGAACCCGGCTCAGGTGCCGTCGCCGGCCAACGTGCCCTCGGGGACGATGGCCAGTTCCGTGTGCAGGTGCTCGGGCTGGGATCGTTCACCCACACGGGTCCGAAACGCCGGCACCAGCAGCGCGGCGGCGGTCGCGACCGCTGCCGAGGCCGTCAGCATCTCGAACCCATGCACGTATCCCGACACCAACGGGAGGTGCCCGGCCCCCGCGCCCGACGTCACGACCGTCGCCATGACCCCGGCGCCAATCGCTCCCCCGATCGTCCGGATGTTGGCGTTCATCCCGTTGGCCACCGCCGTCTGGTCCTGGGGCACCGAGGCCACGATCAGCGTCGGCATGGCCGAAAAGGTGAGCCCGAACCCGGCCCCCAGCAACGCGGTCGCGAGGACCACTCCCCAGATGTGGGCGTGCAGAAGGGTGAGCAGCACGAAGGGGATGACGGTGATGAGCGATCCCGAGAACAGGATCGCCTTGGCGCTGGCGACCCGGGTGAGCCGGCCGGCCACCAGGCCGAGGAGGAACATCGCCACGGTCATCGGCAGAATGATCAACCCGGACTCGGTGATCGAGGCGCTGAAGCCGTACCCAGAGGAGCGGTGGGTCTGGACGAACTCGGGAACGAAGGCGAACACCGCGTACAAGCTGAACCCGAACAGCAGGGCCAACAGGTTCGTGGTCCAGATGACCGGGTGACGCATCAGCTTCATGTCGATGAGCGGGTGCGGCGACCGCTGCTCTGACGCGATCCAGCCCACCCCGAACACGATCGCCGCACCCAACAGCGCCAGCACCGACGACGAGCCCCAGCCCCAGCTCGGGGCGTCGGAGACGGCCAGCAGGAGCGCCACCAGCGAACCCGACAGCAGGAGCGCGGCCGGCCAGTTCACCTTGCCGGGGGCTCGCAGCGGCGACTCGGGGATGAACACGAGCGCCGCGATCGAGCCGGCACTCACGATGATCAGGGGGAACCAGAACAGCCAGTGGTAGCCGCCCAGGTTGACGATCGGACCGGCGAGCACGATCCCAAGGCCGGCGGCCGCCGAGGCCAGTGCCGCGATCACCGAGATCGCCCCGGCGACCTTCTCGGGCGGGAACTCGTCGCGCACGATGCCGAAGGCCAGCGGTAGCACCCCACCGCCGACTCCCTGGATCACCCTCGCCACGAGCATGAGCACGATCGAGTCGGCCAGGCCGGCCAACAGGGACCCGAGGGCCACAAACCCAAGCGCCACTACGAACAGCTTCTCCTTGCCGAACATGTCCCCGATCCGCCCGATGATGGGCGTGAAAACGGATGCCGACAACAGGTAGGCGGTGAGGACCCACGTCACCGTGGTTTCCGAGGTGTGCAATCCGCGTTGGATCGTGGGCAGCACGGGGATGACGAGCGACTGGAGGAGAGCGAACGAGGCGACGCCGGCGCACAAGACCACCAGGGTGATCCGGTAGGGGGTGCGAGTGGACCCGCGGACGGTCGCGGTGTCGAACGAAGCGGGCACCGGCCGATTATCGCCCGAACGCGAGAACGGCTCGGCAACCGGATTCAACCGTGCACAATGGCTCGATGCTCCGGGAGGCCTGGGACCGACACGCAGAGGAGTGGATCGCCTGGGCCCGCACCCCTGGCCATGACTCCTATTGGCAGTTCCATCGGGACGCCTTCCTCCCCCTCGTTCCCTCCCCGCGGCGCCTGACCCTCGACGCCGGCTGTGGCGAAGGACGGGTCGGGCGGGACCTGGCGACGCTTGGCCACCGGATCCTTGGCCTGGACGGATCTCCGACGATGGCTCGGGCAGCCTCCGACCATCCCGAGTCGGGCGGCCCGTGCGCGATCGCCGACGCTGCGCAGCTGCCGGTCGGTGACGCCACCGCCGACCTGGTCGTCTCCTTCATGGCCCTCCAGGACGTCGACGCCATGGACGACGCGGTGGCCGAGATGGCCCGGGTGCTCGAGCCAGGGGGTCGGCTGATCCTGGCCATCACGCACCCGGCCAGCACGACCGGCCGGTTCGCCCCGCCGGGGACGAGTCGGGCCGGCGGTTCGTCATCGAGCGGTCATGGTTCGACCGGGCCGTGCTGCGCGACGAGGTGGCGCGGGGTGGCCTCACCATGACCTTCACGTCGGAGCACCGGCCGCTTCAGGACTACGTCGACGCCTTGGCCGATGTCGGGTTCGTGCTGGAACGGCTCCGAGAGGTGCGCGACCCCAACCCGGAGGACAAGTGGTTCCGGATGCCCATGTTCCTGCACCTGTTGGCCCGCCGCCAATGACGGGCGTGACGGTCCGGCGCCGAGGGAGCGGCCGGCGGAGCCCATTCGACCTCGACAGAGCTGGATTGGCGGCGCTCTTGGACGGCGAACCCCCCTACCGGGTGGGGCAGGTCTGGGACGCCCTGCACAAGCGAGCCGAGTGGCCCGCCGAGATGACAGAGCTGCCCAAGGAGCTCCGTACCAGGCTGGCCGATGCGTTGACGCCCGCGCTCGAACCGTTGGATCGTCGCATCGCCGACTCTGGGGACACCGTCAAGTGGGTCTTCGACGCCGGCGGCCGAGCCCGGGTCGAGACCGTGCTGATGGCCTACCCCGACCGGGTCACCGTGTGCGTGTCCACCCAGGCCGGCTGTGCGATGGGCTGCCCGTTCTGCGCCACCGGTCAGGGCGGGTTCGTCCGGCACCTCCGCAGCGGCGAGATCGTCGAGCAGGTGGCCTGGGCGATGCGGGAGCGGCCGGTCACTCACGTGGTCTTCATGGGAATGGGCGAGCCG
>JBOGFV010000129.1:0-4959 GCA_050743525.1 Acidimicrobiales bacterium | reverse complement strand
ACGCCCGCAACCCCGGCATCGCCGGCCGGCTGAGCCCGCTCGCCCTGATCAGGTCGGAGGGGGCGAACCGCACCGACCCGATCCGCCAGGACGTGACCCGCTACTACGTCCAGGCCCGGGTCAACACCATGACCCAGCAGCGGGCCCGGGCCGCCGCCGAGGCGGGCAAGGGAGCCGGACCGGCCAGCTCGATCACCAAGCTGGCCCGCTCCGTCGCCACCCGGATCAACCGGGATGTCGGCCCGGCCATCCTCGGGGCCGGCGGCATGCTGACCGGGCCGGACGCCCCGCACGCCGGGGCGGTCGCCCAGGCCACCACCCAGGCCCCTTCGACGTCGATCGCCGGGGGCACCGACGAGATCCAGCACAACATCATCGGCGAGCGGGTCCTCGGCCTGCCGCGCGAGCCCCAGGTCGACCGGGACATCCCGTTCAAGGACCTGAAGGTGGGCACGGTGCGAGCCGAGGGCGGAAAGGGAACGCCATGACCGAGGTACAGCTCCAGGGCATCGAGGCCGTCGAGGGGTGGCTGCGGGGGCCGGTGCGCACGCCCCGCAACCGGGCCAGCTCGGAATGGCAGGCCCGGCGGGGCCCGGACGCCGCCGGCCGACCCGGCCGGGCCGGGGGCAACATCCACGACGACGCGACCGCGCAGAAGCTCGGCTTCCGGGGCGGCACCATCGCCGGGTCCATCCACCTCGACCAGTTCCCGCCGGTCGTCATCGCGGCGTTCGGCCAGCGGTGGTTCGAGGAGGGGTCGATCTCGCTGCAGTTCCGCAACGCCACCATCGACGCCGAGCCGGTCGTCGCGATGGTGCGGCTCCCCGACGGCCCCGCCCCCCAGGTCGAGGCGCGCATGGATCGGGCCGACGGGATGCTGGTCGCCGACGGCACCGCCGGTTGCGGCGGGACCGAGCAGACCTACCTCGACGCCATCGACCTGCGGCCCGCCGCCCCCGACGAGCTGCGCCTGCTGGCCGGGGTCCGGCCGGGTTCGGCCCTGACGGGGCGGACCTTCACCGTCGACTCGGCGGCCCAGCGCGAGCGCATCGAGCAGGGCGCCATCACCGAGCCGCTCGGTTGGTACACCGGGCCCTCGCCGTGGGGGCCGCCCATCGTCAACCCGTCGGCCATCGTGCAGCTGATTCGCAACGGGCGCGACGACTTCGGGCCCCACATCGCCGACGCGGTCGGGCTGTTCAGCGCGATCGAGCTGCGGTTCCACGCCGGGCCGCTGCGCTGCGACACCGAGTACCGCGTCTCGGGCGAGATCGTGTCGGTCGGCGCCAGCCCCAAGACCGAGTACGTCTGGTACGACAGCCGGGCCACCGCCGGCACCGGCGAGGTGGCCGTGTCGATGCGGATGCAGCTCCGCTGGATGAAGGCGTCCTCGCCGCTGTATGCCGATGGGTGACGCGCTCGGCGCACTGGCGGGAGTGAAGGTCCTGGAGTTCTCCGAGATGATCGCCGCCCCGTTCGCCGGCATGAACCTCGGCGACCTCGGGGCCGACGTCATCAAGGTGGAGCCGCCCGAGGGCGACCCGTGGCGGCACTCCCTCGAGTTCGCCCCCAACGAGAGCCGGACCTTCCTCTCGCTCAACCGCAACAAGCGGGGGATCACCCTCGACCTCAAGCTGCCCGAGGCCCAGGCGGTCGCGCACCGGCTCGTCCCGTCGATGGACGTCGTCATCGTCAACTACCGGCCCGACGTGCCCAAGCGCCTGGGCATCGACTACGAGACCCTGGGCGCGCTCAACCGACGCCTCATCTACGTCCAGAACACCGCCATGGGGACCCGGGGCGACCACAGCCATCGGCCCGGCTACGACCTGATCGCCCAGGCCGTGACCGGCCTCATGCTGACCGGCGGTCGGGTCGACCACGACGGGATCCCGATGCCGCTCACGCCGGCCATCGGCGACTACTCGACCGGGCTCGTGATCGCGCTGGCCATCTGCGCCGCCCTCTACGCCCGGGAGCGGACCGGGGTCGGCCAGAAGGTCGACACCACGCTCCTGGGCACCTCGCTGGCGCTCCAGACGGCGTCGTTCATGCGCACCGAGGTGGTGGCCCCGACCGCCGAGGGCAGCGCGTCGTCGTCGAGCCCCGAGGCCCGGGCGCTCAACGCCTACTACCGGGTCTACCGGACCAAGGACTCGATGGTCGCGGTGGCCTGCCTCACCCCGACGCTGCGGCGCAAGATGGCCGACGCCCTGGGGGTCCCCGACGTCCGGCACGAGCGCAAGATCCCCCGTGACTCCGAGGAGGGGAGGGAGGCGGCGGTCCGATTCACCGGGGCGGCCCTGGCCCGGTTACTCGAGCGGACCACCGACGAGTGGTTGGAGGCCTTCGACGGGGCCGGCGTGCCGGCCGCCCCGGTCAGGACGGTGACCGAGCTGCTCGACGACCCCCAGGTGCTGGCCAACGACCTGGTCGTCGAATACGACCACCCGGCCGCCGGGGCGGTCGCCATGGTCGGCCCGGTCATCCAGATGGAGAAGACTCCGACCAGCGTGCGCCGGCCGCCGCCCACCCTCGGCCAGCACTCCGCCGAGATCCTGGACGAGCTCGGCTACTCGTCCGACGAGGTCGATCGCCTGAAGGAGCTGGGCGCCATCACGGTCTGATCGGACCGCCGACCCGGGGTCGGGTGGATACCCGAACCGGACGACCCCCGTCACTACTGTTCTCCCTGGTGGGGCAAAGAAAAGCCGGGCACACCAGCGTGGGCCGGCTCCTGTCGCTCTATGCCGCCATCAGCCTGGTGCCGGTGGTGCTCCTCGGCCTGGTCCTGGCCCTCAACTACCAGGCCGAGGCTCGCCAGCGGGGGCTCGCCGAGGGGCGCTCGGAGGCCATCTCGGTGGCCAAGACGGCCGTCGAGCCCGCGCTCACCGGGGCTCGGTTGTCCAAGGGCCTCCACGGCGAGCAGCTCGCCACCATGAGGGCGCTGGCCAGGCGGGCCGTCGGCGACGGCGACGTGCTGCGCCTGCGCCTGCGGGACCTCCAGGGCACCGTGGTGTTCTCCGACGACGGCACCGGGTTTGGGTCCAAGCCCGAGGACCAAGCCCTCGCCGCGGCGCGGGGCGCGGTGGTGGCCCGGCTCACCCACCTGAACGCCGACTCCGACGACTCGGGCCCGATCGGCCCGTCCGCCGTCGAGGTCTACGTCCCGTTGACCGCCGGGTCCGACGAGCACCGGGTCGGCGTGCTCGAGATCTACCTGCCGTACGCGCCGATCAGCGCCGACGTCGGCGCCGGCCTGCACCACCTCTACCTCGACCTCGGCGTCGGCCTCGCCCTCCTCTACGTCGCGTTGTTCCTCATCTCGTTCTCGGTCAGCCGCCGGCTCCGCCATCAGCTGCAGGTCAACACGCATCTGGCCGAGACCGACCCGCTCACCGACCTGCCCAACCGGACGGCCTTCCACCGCCGGGTCGAGGCGGCCTGTGAGGCGGCTCAGCGCACCGGCGGCTCGGTCGCCATCGCGATCGTCGACCTCGACCGGTTCAAGGAGGTGAACGACACCCTCGGGCACCACAACGGCGACCAATTGCTGAGCGCGCTGGCCCACCGCTTGGCCCAGTTCGTGCGGGCCCAGGACTCGGTGGCCCGACTGGGCGGCGACGAGTTCGGGGTCATCCTCCAGAACGTGGCCACCCCCGAGCCGGTGTTCTGGCGGATGCGCAGCGTGATCGAGCACGAGGTCGCGGTGGCCGGCCTGCCCCTGTCGATCGACTCGAGCATCGGCTACGTGGTCGTGCCCGAGCACGGCACCCACGTCGACGAGTTGTTGCGGCTGGCCGACGTGGCTCTGTACGTGGCCAAGGCGCGCAAGTCGGGCGTCGTCCGCTACGACCCCGTCCAGAACCACTACGACCCGGCCAAGCTCGCCCTCATGGGCGAGCTGCGCCAGGCCATCGAGGCGGGCCAGCTGGTGCTGCACTATCAGCCCAAGATGTCGGTGGCCGATGGCCGGGTGGTCTCGGTCGAGGCGCTGGTCCGCTGGCAGCACCCCCGGCGCGGGCTCATCTATCCGGACCACTTCGTGCCGTTGGCCGAGCAGACCGATCTGATCGAGCGCCTGACCGGTTGGGTGCTCGCCCGCGCGCTGACCGACCTGCGCGGCTTCGCCCACGCGGTCCCAGAGCTCACCATGGCCGTCAACATCTCGGCGCGGAACCTGTCGCGCCCCGGATTCGCCGAGCGGATCGGCCAGACCCTGGCCCAGGCGGGCGCGCCGGCGGACCGCCTCGAGCTCGAGCTCACCGAGACGGCCCTGCTCGCCGACCCGGACCGGGCCGCCGCGGTGCTCCTCCAGGTCAGCCAGCTGGGCGTGCGGGTCTCGATCGACGACTTCGGCAAGGGCCAGACCTCGCTCGGGTACCTCTCGACCCTGCCCATCGACGAGCTCAAGATCGATCGCAGCTTCATCATGGACATGCTGTCCAACCGCGGCCACGCCGCCATCGTCCGCTCGGTGGTCGAGCTCGGCCACAACCTGGATCTTCAGGTCGTCGCCGAGGGAGTCGAGTCGGTCGAGGTCCTGGGTGAGCTGCGGGGGCTGCACTGCGACCTCGCGCAGGGCTACCTCTACGCCAAGCCGATGCCGGCCCGGCACCTGCTGGCCTGGATCACCACGGTGATGCCGCGGCCCGAGGTCCTCACCCGGAACTGATCGCCGGGCTGGCGCTCAGCGGGCCAGCGCCTCGGCCAGGAACCGCTCCACCTCCCGTCGCTCGGTGGTACGCCGCATCGGCGGCAGGGTCGCGAGCAGAGGGGCCCGGTAGCTGGCGGTGGCCAGCCGGGAGTCGAGGACGGCCACGACGCCCCGATCGGTGGCGGTGCGGATGAGCCGACCCGCCCCCTGGGCGAGCAGGGTGGCCGCCCGCGGCACGTCGACCTCCCCGAAGGCCCGGTCGCCGGCCAGCTCCCGGCGGGCGTCGAAGATCGGGTCGCCGG
>JBOGFV010000128.1:0-3593 GCA_050743525.1 Acidimicrobiales bacterium | reverse complement strand
CTTCGGCTGCCAGGCCTCCGGCGACGCCATCAGCTTCCTCCGGGCCACCGAGATGCTCGACTTCGCAGAAGCCGTTCGTCGGCTGGCCGGGCGGGCCGGGATCACCCTGCACGAGACGGCCGGGAAGGGCTCCGACTCGGGATGGCGCTCCGAGCTCCTCGAGGCGATGGCCAAGGCCGTGACCTGGTACCACGAGCGCCTCCTGTCGGCGCCCGACGCCGGGCCGGCCCGGGAGTACCTGCGATCGCGCGGCTACGACGGCGCGGTCGTGCGCCAGTTCAAGCTCGGCTGGGCCCCCGACGACTGGGACGCGTTGAGCAGCGCCCTGAAGCTCTCCGAGAAGGTCCTGACGGCCACCGGACTCGGGTTCGTCAACCGCCGGGGCCGCCGCCAGGACGCCTTCCGGAATCGGATCATCTTCCCGATCTTCGACCCCAGCGACCACCCCGTGGCGCTCGGGGGACGGATCCTCCCGGCCCGGCCCGGCGCACCGGCGCCGGACCCCAACCGGGGGCCGGAGCCCAAGTACAAGAACTCCCAGGAGACCGTCATCTACTCGAAGCGCCGCACCCTGTACGGCCTCAACTGGGCCAAGAAGGACGTGGTGGCGACGGGGGAGGTGGTGGTGTGCGAGGGCTACACCGACGTCATCGGGTTCTTCCAGGCCGGGGTGCCCCGCGCCGTCGCGACCTGCGGCACCGCGCTGGCCGAGGAGCACTTCCGGGTCCTGCGCAACTTCGGCCGCAAGATCGTCCTCGCCTACGACGCCGACAGCGCCGGGCAGACCGCCACCGCCCGCGTCTATGAGTGGGAGCGCCGCCACGAGGTCGACGTGGCGGTGGCGACCCTCCCACCGGGGACCGATCCGGGCGAGCTGGCTGCCCGCGACCCCCAGGCGCTCGCCGACGCGGTCGCGTCGAGCCGCCCGTTCCTCCAGTTCCGCCTGGACCGGGTCCTGCACGGCGCCGATCTCTCGACTCCCGAGGGGCGGGCCAAGGCGGCCGACGCCGCCATCGCGGTGATCGCCGAGCACCCCGACGACCTGGTGCGAGACCAGTACGCGATGACCGTCTCGGACTACTGCCGGGTCGAGCCCGAGGCCGTGCGGCGCCGCCTCGACGAAGCCCGCCGCCGCCCCAGGCCCGTCGCCGGGCGCCCGGCTCGGGCGGCCCGGGAGGGACCCGAGGAGGGGCGCCCGGTGCCCAACCAGCCCGACGTGGCGCCAGAGGACGGCCCCGCTCCCCGTCGCCCCGAGCGACCGCCCGACGCCTCGGCCCGGCCCGGGCTCGAGGCGCTGCGGCTGGCGGTGCACCGGCCCGAGGAAGTGGTCGACCGGATCGAGGACGTCCTGTTCGGCGACGAGCTGCAGCGCCAGGCTTTTCTCATGCTGGTCGAGGCCCAGAGCCTCCACGATGCGATCGACGCCGCGCCGCCCGATGTGGCCGATCTCCTGCGTCGGGTCGCCGTGGAAGAGCCGGTGATCCCGACCGACGCGCCGGTCGACCCAGTCGAGGCCGTCGTGACCCAACTCGTCCGGGTCGCGACCCGAAAGGCCCTCGCGGAGCTAGATGTCGAGACCAGAACCTCGTCCAGGGGACTTGATGGGACCAACCCCGAGGTGAGGCGCGTCCGGCTCTCGTTGGAGCAATTGGACGACCCGATCGATGGTCGCGAGGCGACCCAGCGGTTGCTAGCGTGGCTCCTCGACAGGCGTCGGGAGGGTTGATGGCCGGGCGGGCCCCACGCGATACCCCCAGCAACGGGAAGGTCCCTCGCGGAGCAAGCCAGGCCAACGGAACGACCGACGCCATTACTGCGCCGCTGCCGTCGGGAGTGGAGCCCGGAGAGTTCGAGAAGGTACTCGAGCGCGGTCGGGTTCAGGGTCTCTTGACCCCGGACGATCTCGTCGAGGTCGTGCGCGAGGTCGAGCTCAGCCCCGAGGTGATCGACCAGCTGGTCCGGCGGGTGCGCGACGAAGGGATCGAGATCGAGAACGAAGAGCCGGGAGTCGAGGGTGGTGACGACGCGGCGGTCGATGCCGAACCCCGGGCTCGGGCCAA
Source organism: Acidimicrobiales bacterium (assembly GCA_050743525.1). Classification (GTDB taxonomy): domain Bacteria; phylum Actinomycetota; class Acidimicrobiia; order Acidimicrobiales; family RAAP-2; genus Palsa-461. Next base: position 1,533 of record JBOGFV010000128.1, on the reverse strand, counting down.
GAAGAGTAGGACGACGAGCACGACCAGGGCGAAGAGTCCTTCGACCAACGGGACCCGCAGCCGGGCCAGAACCCGGTCCCGCGCCCAGAGCAACGGGGAGTACGCCAGCTCCGGCGCCGCCGAGGACCCGGTCCACACCTATCTGAAGGAGATCGGCAAGGTCGAGCTGCTGAGTGCCGAGCTCGAGGTCGAGATGGCCAAGCGGATCGAAGAGGGTCTCGCCGCCGTGGCGGGCCTCGCCGTTCTGGACGGCGAAGGTGTCGAGGGGGTCGAGCCGAGTGACGATCCCGCCCGCGATCGCCGGCTCGTCCGCAAGGGCCAGCAGGCCAAGGAGGTGCTCATCGAGGCCAACCTCCGGCTCGTGGTGTCCATCGCCAAGCGCTACCGAAACCGAGGGCTGGCTTTCTTGGATCTGATCCAGGAGGGCAACCTCGGCCTCATGCGGGCGGTCGAGAAGTTCGACTACACGAAAGGCTTCAAGTTCTCCACCTACGCGACATGGTGGATCCGCCAGGCGATCACGCGGGCCATCGCCGACCAGGCCCGGACGATCCGGATCCCGGTGCACATGGTCGAGACGATCAACCAGGTGGTGTGGGGCCAGCGCCAACTCCTGCAGGAGCTGGGCCGGGAGCCGACCGCCGAGGAGGTCGCGGCACGGGTCGAGTTCCCGATCGAGCGGGTCCGCGAGATCCAGCGGATCAACCAGGACACCGTCTCGCTCGAGACCCCGGTCGGCGACGAGGACGACTTCAGCCTGTCCGACCTGATCGAGGACCGGTCGGCTGTCGTCCCCGACGACGCCGCGACCCGGGCGATGCTGGACCAGGCGGTCAAGGACGCCCTCGCCTACCTCTCACACCGAGAGCAGGACGTGGTGCGGATGCGCTTTGGCCTCGAGGACGGCAAGATCCGCACCCTCGAGGAGGTCGGCAAGGCCTTCGGGGTGACCCGCGAGCGGGTCCGCCAGATCGAGTCGAAGACGCTGGCCAAGCTGCGTCGCCCCGATGCCGCGTACCTCCTGCGCGACTACCTCGAGGAGGCCTGATCCGGGTTCGTCCAGAAGGGACGTTCGGGGTCGGGTGGTAACGTCGTCTCGAATTTCTCGACCCATTCCGGGGTAGCTCAACGGCAGAGCAAGCGGCTGTTAACCGCTCGGTTGAGAGTTCGAATCTCTCCCCCGGAGCGCACGTCATCCCTCCCCTGAAGCGGATTCCCGACGTGGCGGGCGCGAACCAAGATCGTGCTAGTGAGGCCGGCTCCGCCGTGGGCGCGCCGTCAATCGGCCGGGTATTGTTATACAATAATGCTGGATGGAGATCCGGGACTCGGCGCTCAAGCACGGCTGTCGTCCCGGCGACGTTCTCCCCGCAATTGCAAACGCGCTCGTTGCCTACGACGACCCGGATGATCCCTCGTGCTTTACCTCGGACCCGATACCGCCGGTGCCTTGCTGGAGGTGATGACCGCCTTGGACGATCAGGGCGAAGAGATCGCCTTTCCTGCGATGCCCAGGCGGCGCAAGTACAGGAG
>JBOGFV010000127.1:0-10137 GCA_050743525.1 Acidimicrobiales bacterium | reverse complement strand
ATGGTGGTCATCGTCCCGATCTTCAAGAAGCTGTTCGCGAGCCTCGGCGGCAAGCTGCCATTCCCCACCCGGATCCTCATCTCGATCTCCGACACCCTGGCCAGCTGGCGGGTCGCGCTGGTGATCCTGTTCGTCGGGATCGGCGCCTTCCTGTTCGTCCGGTGGATCAAGACCGACAAGGGCCGCCACATCTGGGACCGGTTCAAGATGCGCCCGCCGGTGTTCGGCCCGGTGACCCACAAGGCCGCCCTGAGCCGCTTCGCCGCGACCCTGTCATCGCTGCTCTCGGCGGGCGTGCCGGCCATGGAGGCCCTCGACATCACCGCCACCGCCTCGGGGAACATCATCGTGGCCGACGCCGTGCAAGAGGTGAAGGCCCGGGTCCGGGAGGGCACCTCGTTCGCGGAGCCCATGAACCGCCTCGACGACGTGTTCCCGCCGCTGGTCATCCAGATGGTCGAGGTCGGCGAGCAGACCGGTGCGCTCGACGACATGCTCCAGCGCCTCTCGGAGTTCTACAGCGACGAGGTCGACCAGACCGTCGACAACCTCACCTCGATCCTGGAGCCCTTCCTGGTCGTCATCATGGGCGTGGTCATCGGGGCGATCATCATCGCCCTCTACCTGCCGATGTTCGACTACATCAAGCTCATCCACTGACCCGGCCGCCCATCGCCGCCAGCCGGCTGCGTCCGGGTCAGCGAGGCGTCACGAGGCAGCCGGCCAGCGGATCGGGCTGCGGGGGCAACGGCCGGGTCGCGGGCGCCCCGAGCACCTGGGCCGGCGTGGTGACCGTCACCGCCGTCCCGAAGTGTCCGAAGGTGGTCACGATCGAGTCGCTGGTCGCCTGGGGGCCGTTCGGGCTCGCGATGATGTCGGCGTCGGCCTCGCTGAAGCGTCGGATCCGGCCCTGGTCGTCCACCCAGGCATGCGTGATCGTCGATTCGAGCGCCGGGCGTCCGGGCGGCGCGCCGGGGCACGAGATCAGCACGGAGATGACCCGGTACTCGGTGGTGACCACGCCGCCGACCCGCCTCGTTCCCATGGCCACCAGGTGGACGGGGAACTCCTCGTCGGGGAGCCGGGGCCCGGAGACCTGCCGCAACGGCGTGACCGCAACCGGGTCGACCTGGCGCAGCCACGGGCCGGAGAAGCGGGGAAGGTGGCGCCCGCGCGTGCCGTCGCGGCCGAGCCGCTGGTACGCCTGCCCGTTCACCACCGCCGTCTCGATCCACTGGGAGGGGAACCCGGCGCTCCCGATGGCGGTCAGCTCGATGGCCTCGGCGCTCGGGAAGTCGACGACCCCGCTCGTGCGGCTGGTTGAGGCGGTCTGGCCGGTCAGGACCGAGACCGAGGAGAACGCGAGCGTCCCGGCCGCCTCGGTGTCGGCGACGAAGCGCTGCCAGGTCGTCTGGCCGGGCGGCGGGGCGGGCGACTGGTCCACGCCCAGCCACGCCGCGAAGCCGCTCAGACCCACCAGCAGGGCGAGGACAGCCCTCGGGAACGCTGCTCGGATCCGCCGCCTCACGGCCGTCATCATGACCGAACCGCGCCCGGCAGCCGGTGACACAGATTGTTGCCACCGCCCCGACCGGGCTCGACCGGACAGCGGGGCGCCGCCGTGCTGCAGTGGCCGGGATGGCCGGGGTCAGCCGCGATGACGTCGATGGACCGGGCCGGCGTGGCTGACGGGAGCGCACCGGCCCCGCCCCAGCCCGAGCGGCGGACAAGGCCACGCCGGGCGTGGCCGGCCCTGCGGTTCCTGCTCGGCCTCGGCGGTGCCGCGGTGGTGGTGTGGGTGCTGAGCAGCCATACCGACGAGCTGAGCGGGATCTCTTCCATCTTCGACCACCTCGACTGGGGGTGGCTGGTCCCGGCGGTGGTGGTCGAGGCGGCGTCGTTCGTGTCGCTGGCGCTGGTGCAGCGCCGGCTGCTCGGGGTGGGCGGGGTGGTGGCGCCGCTCCCGACCCTCTCGGTGCTGACCCTCGCCTCGCAGGCCATCATCAACTCGGTGCCCGGCGGCGGCGCGGTCGCGTCGGTGTACGGGTTCCGCTGGTTCCGTCGGCTTGGGGCCACCGACTCGCTGGCCGTGTGGTCCCTGATCGCCACGGTGGTCGTCGGGGTGATCTCGCTGGCCGTGGTGGCGACGGCGGGACTCGGCCTGGCCGCCGGCTACGGCGCCAGCCTCGACCTCGTGCCGGTGATCGTCGGGGTCCTCCTGGTCACGGTGGCGCTCGGCGCGCTCTTCCTCTCCCACCAGCCCCAGCGGGCGGTGGCGAACTGGCTGCTGGCCGTGTCCCGGCGGGTCACCCGCCGGCCGCTGGGCCGGGCCGAAGCCCGGGTGGCGAGCTTCCTCGGGCAGATCTCGGCGTTCCGTTTGTCCGGCCGGGACGTCTCGCTGCTCCTGGCCTGGGGGGTCGGCAACTGGGTCTTCGACTGCGCGTGCTTCGCGTTCAGCTTCCTGGCCGTCGGGGCCGGGATTCCGTGGAAGGGACTGCTTCTCTCCTATGGGGCCGGCCAGTTGGCCGCCAACCTCCCGATCACGCCCGGCGGCCTCGGGGTGGTCGAGGGCAGCCTGACCATCGCCCTGGTCGCGTTCGGAGGGGCCCGGGTGAGCACGGTCGAGGCGGTCCTGATCTACCGCCTCATCAGCTTCTGGTCCGAGCTGGTGGTCGGGTGGCTCGGGGTCGGATGGTTGGCGCTGGGGGTCCGCTCCGGACGGTGGCGCCGGCACGCGAGGGGGGAGCGGTCGGTGCCGGAGATGGGAGGGCCGGCGGTGACGGGCCAAACGGCTCAGGGGGTGGAGGGATGAGAGCAAGCTCGAGGACCGGGCGCGCCCGCGCGCTGGTGATCGCGGCGGCGCTGGTGGTCGCGGTGCCACTCGGCCTCGCCGGCTGCTCGGGCGGCCGCGAGAGCCTCGGGACCACCGACGGGCCGTGCTACGTGGCGCTGCCCACCGCGAGCCAAGCGGTCGGCACGAAGGCTCGCCTCGATGGGGTGCGACTGATGAAGGTGAGCGCGATCACCTACCCGCACCTTGGCTCGGCCCTGCGGGCCGCCCACGTCACCAAGGGCCGGGTCTGCCTCGTCGCCTTCAAGGGCAGCTTCAGCGCCGCCACGGTGTCGCACCCGGCCGGCCGAACGTCCGGGCACCTGGCCGTGGTGGTCCTGCGATATCCGGACGGGAAGCTGATCGCGACCGTCCTCTTCCACCGCCTGCCGACCCGCTTCGGGCACTCGCACCTCGGCTGAGGCGCCCTCGGCGGTCTCGTGCCATCGCCTCGTGCGGCGAGCCATGCCGACCTTGGTGGCGGCGCTGACGATGGCCCCGCCGGCCTCGCGGCATGGCGGGGGTGGACGCGGCGCCGTCGCGGGGACAGGGCTTCATGAACGAGATCGCCGATTCGACGTTCGGGGCCGGATCGGCTCGGTTCACGTCGCTCGTGCAGACCGAGGGCCCCGCCGGTCTCACGGTGATCGTCCGGGGCGTCGGGTCGATCGACTTCGATTCCAGTTTGCTCTCAGAGCGCTCGGTGGTGCGGCTCGACGCTCCCGCGCCGCTGTGCAGTCCTCGGCGTCAGGCTGAGTCCTCGGGCGGCCGAGGGCGGGGCCGATCGTCTGCGCCCGACCGCTCCCCAGTGGGCGGCGCCTCCCGGTCCCTCGGGGGCATCCAGACCGAGCGGCGGTCCCTCCGCTCGGCCCGCTCGAGGTGCCGCTCGACGTCCGACCAGAGAAGCGGGTCCGGGTCGCCGCCGGTCGAGACGGTGTGCTGGGCGCGGCTGAGGGACACGAACGCGAACGTCCAGAGCACGGCGATCGTCGTGAGCTTGGCCGCGAACCCGGCGATCTGTTGATCGAGGACCGGGCCGACCCCGAGCAGCGCCGGGCCGTGGGCGAAGTGGGGGTACAGCGGGTGGCGGGCGAAGATCCAGATGATGGAGAGGAACGAGGGCACGATCGACTGCACGATCAGGTAGCCGGCCCGCCCCAGGGCCGACGGCCGGTCGGTGGCCGGCAGCTCGGTCAGGACCGGCGCCCACAGCACCACCCCGGCGCCGAACAGGGCCAGATCGAGGCCGAGCCGGGCCCACCCCGAGGTCCCCTCCGCCTCGACGGCCCCGGTCGTGAGCGTGGCCACCGCGACCACGGTCACGATGGCCACGGCGATGGGCGGACGGGCGCACCGGCGGACCACCCAGTCGATGGCGGCCGGCCTGGTCAGGCGGGCCACCGCCGCCGCCGGCAGCCCCACCAGGAGGAGCGGCGGCACGGCCAGGAGAAGAAGGAGGCGCTGGATCACGAGCGCGGTCAGGGCGGTCCTCGTGGCGAGGTCGGCCAGGGGCCAGGTCAACGCGACGAGCAGGAGGACCAGGCCGAGCACGGTGGCGATCCGCTGGCGGGTGGTCGGACGGCTGGCCCGGGTGGCGACCCGGTAGGCGGCGGCCAGGACTGCGACGGCGACCCAGCTGGCCGCGTGCAGGTGGAACGCCCAGGGCGAGCTCACCGCCGCGGTGGGCAACCGGTCCTACGCTGACGCCGATGTCCCCGCTCGACCGCCTGGAGCGCCTCACCGACCTCGTGCTGGTGCTGCTCAACGCCAACCGGCCGATGACGCTCAGCGAGCTGGCCCGGGACGTCCCCGGCTACCCGTCCGGCCGCGACGCGAGGCGGCAGGCCTTCGAGCGGGACAAGCGGCTGCTGCGCGAGGAGGGGATCCCGCTCGTCACCGAGTCGGTCGAAGGGCCCGAGCAGTACGGGTACCGGATCGACCCCGACACCTTCTACCTGCCTGATCTCCACCTGACCCCCGATGAACAGGCGGCCCTGCAACTCGCCGTCGCCGGCGTGCACCTCGGCGATCCTAGCGGCCGAGACGCGCTGGCCAAGCTGGGCGCGACCGGTCTCGGGGAGGCCCGCCCGCTCGCGCTGCTGGACCCCCCGCGCGCCCTCGTGCCCCTGTTCGACGCCGTGCGCATCAAGGCGTCGGTGCGGTTCCGCCACCGTGGCACCGACCGGTCGGTGACCCCGGCGGGCCTGTGGTTCCGGCGGGGCCACTGGTACGTGGTCGGTTGGGACGCCGATCGTGACGCGCCGAGAAGCTTCCGGGTCGACCGCATCGAGGGCCTGCCGACGGTGGGGGCGGAGGGGAGCGCGGTGCTGCCCGACGGCTTCGACGCCGAACGCGCCGTGCCCGACGAGCCGTGGCTGACCGGTGGGGACGAGACCGAGGAGGTCCGGCTGCTCGTCGACGCGATCGAGGCGCCGCGGGTCGTCGACGAGCTGGGGCCCGACCGTCTCCTCGAGCGTCGCGACGACGGGGCGGCCGTCGTCCGCCTCCCGGTCTCCAACCGCATGGCCCTGCGGTCGTGGGTGCTCGGGCTCGGGGACCACGCCGAAGTGCTGGCCCCCCAGGAGGTGCGCGACGAAGTCGTCGGGTGGCTCGAGTCGATCCGCGACGCCGCGCCGGCCGGACCGGTCGCGCCGAGCTCGACCGCTCCGGCGTCGGGTGACGATCCGGCCTCCGACGGCCCGGACCGGCGGGACGTCCGGGACACCCGGTACCGGCTGCGCCGGCTGATGGCCATCGTCGGCTGGCTGGCCAAGGTCGGGGCGGCGCCGATCGACGAGGTGGCCGAGCGCTTCGGGCTCCAGCACGACGAGCTGGTCAAAGAGCTCGAGCTGGCGGCCTGCTGCGGGGTCCCGCCGTACTCGCCCGACGCGCTGATGGAGATCGTGGTGACCGAGCACACGGTGGAGGCGTTCCTGCCCGAGTCGCTGGCCCGGCCGCGCCGGCTCACGCCCGCCGAGGGCTTCGCACTGTCGGCCGCCGCCCGCACCATCCTGGCCGTGCCCGGCGCCGATGCCGACGGCTCGCTGGCCCGGGCGGCCGCCAAGCTCGAGGAGGTCCTCGGCGCCCGGGAGAACCTGAACGTCGACCTCCCCGCCCCGCCCCTGCTGACCGACGTGCAGCGGCTGCTCGACGAGGGTCGCAGCGCCGACATCGAATACCACTCCGGCTCGACCGACGAGGTCACCCAACGGCGCATCGACCCGGTCCAGGTGGTCTCGCTCGACGGTCACTGGTACCTCGACGCCTTCTGCCATCGCGCCGACGGCCTCCGGAGGTTCCGGGTCGACCGGATCCGGTCGCTGTCCCGGCGCGACGACGGGGCCTCCGGACCGCTGCCGTCGCCGCGGGCGCCGTCGGCCGACGCCTTCGTGCCGGGCCCCGGCTCCGAGGTGGTGCGGTTGCAGCTCGGGCCCGCCGCGACCTGGGTGGTCGACAGCGTCCCGGTCCTCGACTCGGCCGAGCGGCAGGACGGGGGGCTCGACGTCACGCTCGCAGTGGGCGGGACGGCGTGGTTCGAGCGCCTCTTGCTCCAAGCCGGTACGGAGGCCCGCGTGGTCGCCCCCACCGACTGGGTCGACCTGGGCCGCCAGGCGGCCGAGCGCGTGCTCGAGCGCTACTCGTCGTGACCTCCGACCGTTTCGCCTCGGGCGGGCGGCCCGGGAGGTGTCGAGGTGCTGCGAGTCTCGGGGGTTCCCGCGCACCGGCTCGCCTACTACCTGGCCGACGTGGGCGAGGAGCTGCGCGTGGTCGCGCCGGCCTTGGCGGCCCAGGGGTCCCGGTGGGCCGGGGCCAGCGCGGCGCACCTCGGCTTGACCGGTCCGGTCGACGAGGACGCGCTCGGCGTCCTTCTGGAAGGACGGCACCCGGGCACCACCCACCGGCTCACCCAGCGCCCCCGGTCGGTCGTCGCCTTCGACCTCATGTTCTCGGCGCCGAAGTCGGTCAGCCTGCTGTTCGGGCTGGCCGAGCCCGGACCGTCCGGGCAGGCGTTCGGGGGCCACGCGGCGGCCGTGGACGCCGCGATCGGGTACCTCGAGCGGCATGCGGTGGCGGTGCGTCGGGGCACCGCCGACGAGCGCGTGTCGCTCCGGACCGACGGGATCGCGGCGGCGGGCTTCACCCACGCGTTGAGCCGGGCCCGCGACCCCCATCTCCACACTCACCTCCTGGTCGCCAACCTCGCCCACGCCCAGGACGGTCGCTGGGGCGCGATCGACGGCCGCGGCTTGCGCGCCCACGCCCGCGCCGCCGGCGCCGTGTATGACGCGCACCTCCGGATGGAGCTCTCCCGGCGCCTGTCGACCAGCTGGTCGTGGCGGGACAAGCAGGGCTGGGAGCTCGACGGCGCCGACCCCCTGCTGGCCGCGGCGTTCTCGGGCCGGGCCGCCGAGATCCGCCAGGGCCTTGGCGCCCGGGGCTCGACCTCGGCGCGGGCCCGGCACGTGGCGTGGGCGTCGACGAGGGAGCCGAAGGACCTCACCGGCGGCCGCGACGCCGTCGTCGTGGACTGGTCGCGTCGGGCCCGGATCGCCCCCGGGTGGTCTCTCCGCCAGGGCGGTGCGGGGGCCCCGCGTCACCTCGACGAGTACCGGTTCGCGGCGGCCGTCGCTTCGGCGGCGCCGGCGGGCGTGTGCCGTCGCGACGTCGTGGCGGCGTGGTCGGAGGCAACCGGTCCGGGCCTCGACGGCGCCCGGCTCGAAGCCGCGGTCGATCACTGGGCGCCCGACTCCTCCGTGGGGGTCGCCGAGGTCCACCTCGGTCCCGCCGTCTGCGTGCCGGCGGCCCACCTCGTGCGGATGCTCGGTCCGCGACCGGCCGATCCGGAAGGCCAACCGGTGTGGAAGGGGGCTGCCGCGGTGATCGACCGCTACCGCGAGCGATGGGGGGCCGGCCCGTCCGACCTCGGTTCGAGCGGCGCGCCCGATTGGCCGGCCCGGCGTCTTGCCGAACACCTCGAGGTCGAGCGATCGACACGCGAGGCTCGGGCGCACCTGTCGTGGCCAACGGTGGCGCCGAGGGAGCGCGACGGGCTCGAAGTGGGGCGCTGAGGCTCTTCAGCCGCGGCCGAGCTCGGCCGAGCGCCCCCTCGAGACCAGCTCTCGCCAAGGGCTCTCGCGGTAGGCCGGAGTGAGACGGACCCACCCGATCCGCTTGCCTGAGTCGATCGCGAGGGCCGCGCCCTGGACGCCCCGAGCGATCACGTCGGGAGGCAGGCGGCGACGCAGCACCGTCGAGGTGGTGGTGGAACGCAGCACCCGGCGTCGGGCACCCTGGGCGGCCCCGACGGAGTGGACGGGCTGCTCGACATCGCCGCCGAGCATGGACAGCGATGCCAGGGTCGAGGGGTCGGCGATGCCAGGCAGCACGGCGGTGGTCCCGAACAGCGAGAGGAATCCGTCGCCCTCGGCGCCCCAGCGGGTCCTCGCCTGCGAGAGGTCCTGCAGGCAGGCCAACGTGAGCAGGCCCTGGCCCGCTCCCTCGCTCACGATCGACGGGAGGTCGGGAAGCGGGGCGATGTTGGCCACCTCGTCGAGGGCGAAGACGACCGGGGGAACGGTTCGCCCGAGCCGGGCCCGCTCGTAGGCGGCGTCCCGTATCTCGGTCAGCAACCCGACCACCAACGGTGCCAGCAGGCGCTGCTGGCGCCCGGTCGCGCAGATGTACAGGGTGTGGCGGCCCTCGCAGAAGGCCGCCGGGTCGAGGTACGGGCCCTCGGTCGACCCGAGGGCGGCTCGGGAGCGGTATGCGCCGAGCACCCCCGAAGCGGTGGACCAGATCCCCGACTGCTCGCGCTCGTCGGTAGCGACGATCCCAGACAGGACGTCAACGGCAGCTGGCTCGACGTTCCGTTCGCCGAGGACGCGGAGCGCCGGAGCGCCGTCGTGCCGGTCCACCCACGACAGGACCGAGGACATCGGCAGCCGTTCGAGCGCTGCAGCGTGCAAAATCGGCGCCAACAGCGACGTCGCACGCTCGGTCCAGTGATCCTCGCCCGAAGCGCGCGCTCCGCGGTTGCCGATGCGGCCGGCGTGCACCATCGCATCGGCCATCGAGAGCGCGCCATCCCATGTGAAGGCGGCGTTGATCGGCGACCACCCGACCCGGCGGGCTGCTTCACCTGCTTCGATCGTCCCGCTCGGGTCGTAGAGCATCGACCAGCCCACCCGAGAGCGGCTTGTACCGGTGAGTTGGAGGATGTCGGGCTTGGTGGAGGTGCTCACCACCGCTCCCGACGCCGCCAGGACGTTCGGGACGACGATCGCGCTGGTCTTTCCTGAGCGTGACGGGCCCAACACGAGCGTCGATCGCTCCGGGCCGGCCCAGGCCCAGCCGTCGGCCCCAACGCCCAGGTAGAGACCCTTTTCAGGCCGCCCGAGGCCCCGCTGAGGAGAGCGGGAGACTCGCTGGACGGGTTCGCGTGAGACCGGTGCCGCGCCGCCGAAGGTTCCGACCGGTCCGGACGGCGCTGTCACGAAGAGGAAGGGTCGCATTTGGTGGTCCAGCCGCCTCGTCAAAGGCGACGTTGCACGCGGTCGCGCCACGTCGAACAACGGATTGAAGGCCAGAAGCCTTCGAACGTCGATTGCATCTCTGCAGCCAGTCAATTCAGTCAGAAGAAGCTTCAACGACGGGCGGCACTGGCAATTTCGTTCGTAAAACGACCACGCGCGGTGACCAAATGCGCGTGCAGCACGCGTGCGTACGCGCGCGCGAATGCGAATTGCGCGTCAACGCGTAGCGAGAAACGCGAAATTCCACGTTTTATGCACGCGCGCGGGGTATTGTGATGAGTGTTGAGTCCAAATAGTTGTTCAAACGCGGATTCAGCTCACAACACGTCGTTGTGACCGAGGAGCTCGGAGCGGAGCCAATGGCGAGCGAGACACAGTCTGCGTCGTCCATCTGCTTCATCCCGAGCTGCGCAACCGGTGCAGCGATGCGGCTCCCGATGACGTCGGTCGTCGGCGGCTCGCAGGCTCACCTCGAGTCAACGATGAACCCTCAAGGGAGGTAACCCAGTGGCACCCGTAAAGAGGCGGGCCCCGGCCAAGAAAGCGGCCAAGCGGGCACCCGCCAAGAAGGCGGCCAAGCGCACGACCAAGAAGGCGGTCAAGCGCGCGCCGGCCAAGAAGGCAGCGAAGAGGACCGTGAAGAAGGCGGCCAAGAAGCGGGCTCCGGCTCGCAAGGCGGCCAAGAAGCGGGCCCCGGCCAAGAAGGCGGCTCGTCGCCGCTAAGCCAGTCGTTTCTTCGGGAACGCGAGAGACCGGGGGCCTTCGGGCCCCCGG
>JBOGFV010000126.1:0-5439 GCA_050743525.1 Acidimicrobiales bacterium | reverse complement strand
CGCCGTCCAGAGCCGCTTGATCCCGGTCTCACCCTGTGACGGCGTTCGCTTTCCCCGGATCGAGCGGCGGGAGATGCGATTCCTGACGCCCGCCGAGGTGGTCACGTTGGCCGAGGCGATGGATCCGCGCTACCGGGCCGCCGTGCTCCTGGCCGCCTACGGTGGCCTCAGGGCCGGTGAGCTCTTCGGGCTGCGGGCCAAACGCGTCGACAAGTTGCGGCGAGCGGTCGAGATCTCCGAGACCGTCGTCGACGTCGGCGGTCGCCTCTACGTCGGACCGCCCAAGACCTCGGCCGGCCGGCGAATGGTGCCCCTCCCCCGGGTCGCCATGGACCCGCTCACCGAGCACCTGAAGTCCTTCTCCCGTCGGGGCGATGACCTCGTGTTCACCGATCCTGCCGGCGGCCCGGTCCATCTCAACGTGTGGCGGCGGCGGTTCTGGACGCCGGCGGTGGATGCGGCCGAGCTGACTCCCCTTCGCCTTCAAGACCTCCGGCACACCGCCGTCGCCCTGTGGATCGCCGCCGGCGCCCACCCCAAGGAAGTCGCCACCCGGGCCGGGCATACCTCGGTCAGTTTCACGCTCGACCGCTACGGCCACCTGTTGCCGGGAACCGAGTACCTGCTGAACGACGCCCTCGACGAGCTTGCCCGGAGCTCGACAATCCATGTGCTCGAAGTCGAGCGCCCAGACGAGAGCTCGGCAAAGCGGGTCCCGAAGGTGAGCGGAATGAAGCGACCTCAGCCGTCTCCGCGCACGGCTGGAGTTGATCGGAAGACATCGCGCACGTTGCGCGCACGCCGGTCTGGAGCGCAAAACCCGGCCGTACCCAAGATGGCCATCTACCAGGGAAAACAAGGGTGGGCGCTAGAGGACTCGAACCTCCGACCTCAGCCGTGTGAAGGCTGCGCTCTAACCAACTGAGCTAAGCGCCCGTCTGAGGTCCACGATTGGTGGCCTCGGAGTGCAGAGGCTACCCCGACCCCGATCTTGGCCTGCCGGTTCCGGCCTATTCGGAGCGCCGGTCCATGCCCACTACCCTTGATCGATTGTGGGGGACGACCACCGCAAAGAGGTCCCCGAGACCGGCTGGAGAGCCTCACTGGCTCAGATCTCCCCGGTCTTCCTGAGGCCGCCCAAATCCAAGGCCGAGCCCAACCAACCGGCCAGGCCGATGACCGACCAGGAGAAGCGCAAGGCAATCCTGACCCTGGACCGCCGCGAGCGGCAGGTCGGCCTCATCGGGGCGGGACTCGCCGCCCTGATCGCCCTGACCACGACGCTGCCTTACGTCCTTAAGCCGAAGACCCCGGTCAACGAGACGCTGTCGGCCAGCAAGAACCACACCTGCAGCGTTAAGAACTTCCACTTCGACAAGGCGAACGGCCACTGCACCGGCAAGGTCGTCTACTCGCTGGACCACTGGTTGTTCGCCCTCGCCATCCTTCTGCTCTTCGCGTTGGCCGTCTTCGTGACCGTGCGGATCGGCCGACGCGGTCCGCTCGGGTTCACCGCGCTGATGACCGGTCTTGCCTACGAGACCCAGGTCGGCATCCTGGGACTCCCTTTCATCGCTGCCGGTGGTTGGCTCCTCATCCGGGCATGGCGGGTTCAGCGTTACGGCGCCCCGACCGCCACGAGGGCGAACCCGAGCGGCGAGCGGCGAGCGCCGCCCACCCGCGCCGAGCGCCCCACCAGGGCAAAGAAGGCTTGGAAGGCGAACGCCCCCGAGAAGGGGCCCTCGGCCTCGAAGCGTTACACCCCGAAGACCCAGAAGCGGAAGCGGCCGACCGCCCCTACCCCGAAGGGGTCATAAGGGCCGAACGGAGCAAGCCCAGGACGTCGGAGCGACGCCGCACCAACGACCGCGCCGTCGGCTCCTCACCGAGCGCCCGGAGGACCTCCACCTCAGTCACCATCCCGATCACCGTCGAGTAGATCGCCAACAAGAGCAATCTCGGCTCATGGCGGCGCATCCGGCCGGCGTCCATCTCGGACTCGAGGAAGCTGCTCGCCCGCTGCACTAGCGGATCCAGGGCGTCGAACATCTGGGTCGCCGCCGGTGGCCCGAGGCGAGCCGCTTCACGGACCAGGCCGAGGAGTTCGGGGCGGCGCGCCGCGAGCCGGAACACCGCTCGAACGACCGCCGCCACCTTGTCCCATCCCTGACCGGCGTTCTCCAGCCCCGCCTCCAGGGCGCTCGAGAGCTCCGCGGCGCTTCTCGCGATCAGCGCAGTGAGCACTGCCTCCTTGTTCGGGAACCAGTAGAGGATGGTCTGCTTGCGGATGTCGAGGGCCCCGGCGAGCGCGTCGAGCGAGGTGGCCTCGTACCCCCGGGTACCGAACGAGACCAGCGCCGCGTCGAGGATGCGCTCGGAGGTCCCGCCATCGCTCACCTACCACATGGTAGACACGTTCCCTACCAAATGGTAGACAAACGGGATGGGCATCCCGGACCGATTGGCCGGACGGCGGTTCCTTGTGACCGGCGGGACCGGATTCCTCGGCACCGCCCTCATCGAGCGGATCCTGCGCACGATCCCGGGCTCGGAGATCGTTGCCCTCGTCCGACCGGGGCGGCGCAATAGCGCCGCGGCTCGGGCGGAGCGCGACATCCTCCGGAATGACTGCTTCGCCAGGCTGCGCTCCGAGTTTGGCGAGCGCTTCGACATCGAAGTCGGCTCCCGGCTCCAGGCCGTCGCCGGCGATGTCTCGACCGACGGCCTCGGCCTCGACGATGCCGGGGAGGTGTTGCTGGCCACTTGCGACGTCGTCGTGCACTCGGCCGCGACGGTCAGCTTCGACGCGCCGCTCGACCACGCCATCGAGGTGAACCTGCTGGGGCCATCCCGGGTCGCCGCCGCGGTGGCCCGGGCCCGGGCCGACGGGGGCAAGCCGACTCATCTGATCGCCGTGTCAACCGCCTATGTCGGCGGGGCCCACCAGGGCGAAACGGGCGAGCGACTCCTCTCCGAAGACCGGTTCAGCCTGGACGTGGACTGGGTGGCCGAGGTGGCCAGCGCGCGACGGCTGCGCGATGACCTCCAGGACGCCTCGCGCCATCCCGAACGGCTCGCCGAGTTCGCGAAGCGCGCGCACGCCGAGCAGGGTGCGTCCGGCACCCACCTGCTGGCGGCCCGCGCCGAGCGATTCCGCGAGGACTGGGTCAAGGACCAGCTGGTCGCGGCGGGGGCGGCCCGAGCCCAGGCGCTCGGTTGGCCGGACGCCTACGCGTTCACCAAGGCGCTCGGCGAGCGGGCCTTGGTCGCCGGACACGGCCCCGGCAGCGCTGATCCCGTCCCCTTCTCGATCGTCCGTCCGTCGATCATCGAGTCCGCGCTCGCGGAACCCCGGGCCGGCTGGATCCGGGGCTTCCGGATGGCCGAGCCGATCATCATCTCCTACGCCCGTGGCCTGCTCCGGGAGTTCCCGGGGGTCGCCGAGGGGGTGATCGACGTCATCCCGGTCGACCTGGTGGTCGCAGCGATCATCGCGGTCGCCGCGGCCGGCCCCGCTGCCACCGACCCGGCTGTTTTCCACGTCGCCTCCGGGGTCCGGAACCCACTCGCCTACGGATTGCTCGTCTCGCTGGCCGAGGAGTGGTTCGGAGACCACCCCCTCTATGACGAGCGGGGCCAGCCGATCGCGGTGCCGGAGTGGTCGTTCCCCGGCCGCGGCCGGGTCCAGCGCCAGCTCCGCCAGGCCGTGAGGCTCATGCAGGTCGCCGAGAGAGGTCTGGGCATGGTGCCGTTCCGCCGCCAGCAGGCCGAGTGGGCCGCCAAGCTGGAGGAGAACCAGACGCTGGCCGAGCGGGCCCTCGGCTACGTCGAGCTCTACGGCGCCTACGCCGAGACCGAGGCCCGCTACCGGATCGACCGGCTGCTGGCGCTGTGGGAGACCCTCGACCCAGAGGACCAGGCGCAGTTCTGCTTCGATCCGGCCGTCATCGACTGGGAGCACTACGTCGCCGAGGTCCACCTCCCCTCGGTGGTCGAGCGGGGTCGGGTCCGGACCTCCCCCCAGAAGTCGACGGGGCCCGACCGCCCGACCCGGCTCCGCCGGGCCGTGCTCTCCGAGGATCGCCATCTCGCCGTGTTTGACCTCGAGCACACGCTCATCGCGTCCAACGTCGTCGACTCGTATGCCTGGCTGGGCAGCCGCCACATGGGCGCGGATCGCCGGGTCGGGTTCGTGGCCGACCTGGTCGGGGCGGCGCCGCGGTGGCTGAGCCTCGACCGGCGAGACCGCGGCGACTTCCTGCGGTCCTTCTACCGCCGCTACGAGGGTGCCCCCGTCGCCGAGCTCGAGCGGGACGCATGGGCGCTGTTCCACGAGTTCCTGCTCCCCCGCTCGTTCCCGGCCGGCCTGGCCCGGGTGCGCCACCACCGGCGGCTCGGCCACCGGACCCTGCTCATCACCGGCGCCCTCGATCTGGTCGTCGAGCCCCTCCGGCCCCTCTTCGACGACGTGGTCTGCGCACGGATGACCGAGCGCGACGGCGTCTTCACCGGCCGCCTGGCCGAGCTCTCCCCCATTGGCGAGGCGAGGGCACTGCTGCTCGACCGGTACGCGAGCGAGCACCGCCTCTCCCTCGAGGACTCGGTCGCCTACGCCGACTCATCCAGTGACCTGGCCATGCTGGAGGCGGTCGGCTTCCCGGTCGCGGTCAACCCCGATGCCCGGTTGGCGGCGATCGCTCGGCGTCGCGGCTGGCTGGTCGAGCACTGGAAGCGCGCCGCTGGAGGTTCGTCGCCGCTGTTGCCCCTGGGTGCCATCGAGCCTCGGTCACTGAGCGGCGACCGCAACGGAGGATCGCGGTGAAGGCACTGCTGTTCGAGCGCAGCCTGCCCCGCTTCGCCGCGTCCCGGATCGCGTCGCAGCTCGGCGCCGGCCGTGGCGCGCGGGTCGCCCCGCTCCGGCTCGTCGACGCCGACCCCCCGAAGCTGCCGGATCCGTCCTGGCACCGGGTGTCGGCGGTGCTCTCGGGCATCTGCGGGTCCGACCTGGCCACGATCGACGGCCGCAGCTCGCGGTACTTCGAGCCGATCGTGAGCTTCCCGTTCGTGCCTGGGCACGAGGTCTTCGGGACCGTCGAGGCCGACGCCGTCGGGGCCGATGGCGTCGCCATCGCGGCCGGGACCCGGGTCGTGGTCCAGCCGGTGCTGGGCTGCCGGGCCCGCGCCATCGAGCCACCGTGCCCGTCGTGCGCGGGTGGTCATACCGGCGACTGCGAGCACACCGCCTTCGGCCACCTCGCGCCGGGGCTGCAAACCGGATTCTGCGCCGACACCGGCGGGGGGTGGTCGACGGCCGGGCTCGTCGCGCACGAGAGCCAGCTCTACGTCGTGCCCGACTCGCTGAGTGATGCCGACGCGGTGACCGTCGAGCCGGTGGCCTGCGCGCTGCACGCGGTCCTCGGGGCCGGGGTCCGCGACGAC
>JBOGFV010000125.1:0-3278 GCA_050743525.1 Acidimicrobiales bacterium | reverse complement strand
GAGAGCTGTACTCCGAGTTCTCCCTGCCCGCCCCGAAGGGGATCCTGCTCTACGGCCCTCCCGGTTGCGGCAAGACGCTCATCGCCAAGGCCGTCGCCAACTCGCTGGCCAAGAAGGTCGCGGAGGCCACCAACAACACGAGCATCCGCAGCTACTTCTTGAACATCAAGGGCCCCGAGCTCCTCAACAAGTACGTGGGCGAGACCGAGCGCCAGATCCGACTCGTCTTCCAGCGGGCCCGGGAGAAGGCCGAGGAGGGGGTGCCGGTCATCGTCTTCTTCGACGAGATGGACTCGCTGTTCCGGACCCGGGGGACCGGGATCAGCTCCGACATGGAGTCGACGATCGTGCCGCAGCTCCTGGCCGAGATCGACGGGGTCGAGGCGCTGCGCGATGTCATCGTCATCGGCGCGTCCAACCGGGAGGACCTGATCGACCCAGCCATCCTGCGGCCCGGCCGCCTCGACGTGAAGATCAAGATCGAGCGCCCCGACGAGGAGGCGGCCGCCCAGATCTTCTCCCGCTACCTGACCTCGGACCTCCCCCTCGACACCAGCGAGGTCGAGAAGCTGGGTGGCGGCGACCCGGCCAAGGCCGCCCAGGCCATGATCGAGAAGACCGTCGACGTCATGTACTCGACCGACGAGGACAACCGGTTCTTAGAGGTCACCTACCAGAACGGCGACAAGGAGGTCCTCTACTACCGGGACTTCTCGTCGGGGGCCATGATCGAGAACGTGGTGCGGCGGGCCAAGAAGCTCGCCATCAAGCGCGAGATCGCCGAGGACCTCGGCGGGATCCGCACCGCCGACCTCCTCGAGTCGATCCGACAGGAGTACAAGGAGAACGAGGACCTCCCCAACACGACCAACCCCGACGACTGGGCCCGCATCTCGGGCAAGAAGGGGGAGCGCATCGTGTATGTGCGCACGCTCCTCACCGACGAGAGCGAGACCACGGGCGGCCGGTCGATCGAGCGGGTCGGGACCGGCCAGTACCTCTAGTCCGGCTCCATCGGTCCTGATCGCGTTGAAACCGCGTTTGGCCTGGGCTTTTGGACGCTCGAGGGGACCGAGGGCGCGGGGCTTTTCGATGGTGACCATGTAGGGTCGAACCGTGGCCATCGCCAAGGTCTGCGGGATCGAGACCGAGTACGCCATCCAGGCCGCCGGCCCCGACGCGAACCCGGTCAGCGCGTCGAGCGTGCTCGTCAACGCCTACGCCGCCGCGGTGGACCGACGGACCGGGTGGGACTTCGAGGACGAGACGCCCGAGAAGGACGCACGCGGCTACGCGCGCGAGGGCGCGATGCCACCGATCGTCGAGACGCACCTGGCCAACACGGTCCTGACCAACGGGGCCCGCTACTACGTCGACCACGCCCACCCCGAGTACTCGACCCCCGAGTGCATCGACGCCTTGGAGCTGGTCTGCCACGACAAGGCCGGGGAGGAGGTCCTGCGGCGCTCCATGGCCGCGGCGGCCGCCCTGCCGACCTCCCCATCGGTGGTCGCCTACAAGAACAACTCCGACGGCAAGGGCAACTCCTACGGGACCCACGAGAACTACCTCATGGACCGGACCGTCCCGTTCGCCAACGTGGTGGCCGGGGTCATCCCGCACTTCGTGACCCGCCAGATCTTCACCGGCGCCGGGAAGGTCGGTTGCGAGACCACGGCCTTCTCGGGCGAGCCGGTCCGGTTCCAGATCTCCCAGCGGGCCGAGTTCTTCGAGGAGATGGTGGGGCTCGAGACCACTCTCAAGCGGCCGATCGTGAACACTCGGGACGAGCCCCACGCCGACCCCAAGCGGTTCCGACGCCTCCACGTGATCGTGGGCGACGCCAACCTCGCCGAGGTCGCGACCTTCCTCAAGGTCGGGACCACCGCGCTCGTCCTGGCCATGATCGAGGACGAGATGATGCCGGCCAAGGAGCTGGCCCTGAGCGATCCGGTCCGGGCCATGCATCAGGTGTCGGCCGACCTCAGCCTGGCCCGGCCGTTGCGGGGCGCCGACGGCTCGACCCTGACCGCGCTCGAGTTGCAGTGGGAGATCTTCGCGGCGGCCCGCCGCTACGGAAAGGAGCGGGGCCTGGAGGTGGTCGGCGGCGAGACCGTCGGCGAGATGATCCTCGACCGCTGGGAAGCCGTCCTCCACGGCCTCGAGTCCGACCCGTCCTCACTGCTGCACCAGCTTGACTGGGTGGCCAAACGGCACCTGGTCGAGGCGTACCGGGACCGGCACGGATGCGACTGGGACGACCACCGGCTCGCCGCGCTGGACCTCCAGTACCACGACCTTCGCCCCGAGCGCTCCCTGTTCGCCCGCCTGTCCATGGAGCGCCTGGTGTCCGAGGAGGACGTGCTGGCGGCCGTGACCGAGCCGCCCACCCACACCCGGGCGTGGTTCCGGGGCCGCTGCCTGTCCGAGTGGCCCAACGCGGTGGTGACCGCCAACTGGGATTCCTTGGTGTTCGACCTGGGTGCGGACCCGCTACGCCGCGTCCCTATGATGGACCCACTCAAGGGGACGGCCGAGCACACGGCCTCGCTGTTCGAGGCCTGTGCGAACCCGACCGAGCTGCTTGACCGACTCAGTTCCTGAGGTGATGACCAATGGCAGAACGTGAACAGAGGCGCAAGAGTGCTCCGTCGCGTACCGAGACCGAGGTCGTCGAAGAGCCCGCGCCGTCCTCCGAGCGCGGCGAGAAGCTGAAGGCCGACCTCGACGATCTCCTCGACGAGATCGACGAGGTGCTCGAGGACAACGCCGAGGAGTTCGTCCGGAACTACGTGCAGAAGGGCGGGCAGTAGCCCGGCGGTGGCGCTGCCCATCTTCAGCCCGGTCGACGACCCGGGTCCGGATTTCACGAGCCTCCTGCGCAAGTCCGGCACGCCGGTCATCTCCATGCCCGAGTCGACCCTGACGGTGCCGCACGCCACCACGGTGGTCGCCCTCCGCTACGCCGACGGGGTGGTCATGGCGGGGGACCGCCGGGCCACCGAGGGCTACACGATCGCCTACCGGGCCATGGACAAGGTGTTCCCGGCCGACCGGTGGTCAGCGGTCGCCATCGCGGGGGCGGCCGGCCCGGCCGTCGAGATGGTCCGGCTGTTCCAGGTCCAGCTCGAGCACTACGAGAAGGTCGAGGGCGTCTCGCTCAGCCTGGAGGGCAAGGCTAACCAGCTGGCCCAAATGGTCCGAGAACACCTCCCGATGGCGATGCAGGGGCTGGCCGTGGTCCCGCTCTTCGCCGGCTACGACACCCGTCGCGGGGT
>JBOGFV010000124.1:0-18149 GCA_050743525.1 Acidimicrobiales bacterium | reverse complement strand
GGCCGTTGCAGATCTCGGGGTGCGGCAACTCGGCGACCGGGGTCACCCTCGGGCCAGGGCGCCACAACCTCGTCACCGCGACCGCGGCGTTCTCCGGCTTCGAGCTCGACTCGCTGTGGCTCTCATCGGCGTCGGGCGGTGCCGCGTTGGCGCTCACACCGGCCGGGGCGATCCCGTCCACCGCCGCGCCAATCACGCCGGCGACTGCGGTCCTGCACCAGGACCGCAGTCACGTCGATGTGCGCGTGACCGGGACCGGCACCCCGTATTGGCTCGTCCTCGGACAGAGCCAGAGCGCCGGGTGGAGGGCGTCCATCCAAGGCGGGGCCAGTCTCGGGGCCTCGACCCTGATCGACGGGTACGCCAACGGGTGGCTGATCTCCGGCGCGGCCGACCGCGGCACCCGCGCCTTCGATCTGTCGTGGACGCCCCAGAAGGTGGTGGACGCCGCCCTCCTCGCCTCCGGCGCGACGCTCGCAATCAGCGTCGGGCTGGTGGTCGTGCCGACCTCGTGGCTGGCCCGGGCGTGGGTCGACACCGGCCGACTGGTCCGGCGGCGCCGGCGGCCGTGGCGACGAACGTCGCGTCCGGGCGAGCCGGAACCGTCGCCCCATGTCCCGCCGGGCGACGAAGAGGTGAGCCCCGTGGCGGTCTCGCGTCGGGCCCGGCTGATGGCCATGGTCGCGGCGATCCCCCGGGCCCTGCCCCGGTGGCGTCGCGGCGGCTCGGAGGCCGACGCCACGGCGACCAGTCCCGAGACGGTGCCGGCCGTCACGACCGAAGCGGCCGCCACGATCGCCACCGAGCCAACCGGTCCCGAGCCGGTGGTGGCTCCCGCCGGCCACGACGCGCCCGTGCTGATGTCGCTCTTCACCAGCCGGGGACGACGGCCGCGCTGGCTTGGGCTGATCTTGGCCGCGCTGGCCACCGGCGCGGCGGCCGGTGCGGTCAGTGCCCCGCTGGCCGCTCCGATCGTGGCCGGGGCAGTGCTGTTCGGTTGCCTGGTCCCGTGGAGTCGCTTGGTCTTCGTCCTCGCCCCGTTCGGATTGCTCGCCGCGACCGGGGCGTACATGGTCGTCGAGCAGGACCGGCACCGATACCTGTCCAACATCGGATGGCCCGAGCAGTTCCCGATCGCCAACACGCTGACGTGGATGGCCGTCAGCGCGTTGGTGGCCGGGGCGGTCGTCGAGACGGCGCGCTGGCGCGGCTGGCTGGCCGGTGACGAGTTCATCGTCCGCTACTGGAGGAAGACGAAGCCTCCGGAGGAGCCCGTCGGCGACACGGCCGGCGCGGCAGTGACGACCGGCGAGACCGCCGCGTCCCCGGTCGCCGAGGGCGAATCGGCCGCGCCCGGATCGAAGCAGGGTGCCGAGAGAACGACCGAAGGCGAACCGTCGGACGATGGCGGCGAGACGGTTGACGGCGCCGCGATGGAGGCCCATTCCCGGCCCGGCCGGCCCGGCCTGGGTGCACGGGTCCGATCGTGGCTGACGGCGCCCCTTCGGTGGTCCAAGAAGCGGCGCACCGATACCCTTTCGGCTCAATCCGAAGCACCGAGCGGGGAGCAGGCCAGTGACCACCACCCTTGACGCCCCGGCCGTCGCGCCCTCGCGCCAGCGGCTGAGCTGGAGGTGGAGCCACCACTTCGAGATCCTGGTCGTGAGCTTCTCGGCCCTCGTGATCGAGGTCAGCTACACGCGGGTCATCTCCTACAAGCTCTTCTACTACTACGTCTACCTGATCATCGGGCTGGCGCTGCTGGGCATCGGCACCGGCGCGGTGCTCGTTGCGGTGTCGAAACGGCTGAAGCGGGCCTCCACCGACCAGGTGATGTTCTGGAGCTTGTCCCTGAGCGCGGTGGTGACGGTCGGCGCCTACGTCCTGATCGCGTTCATCAGGATCGACACGCTGGCGGTCTGGCAGTACGGGACGACCGCGTCGACCCGGAGCTTCCTCATGCTCCTCGTCATCTGCGTCTCGGTGTTCGCCTCCTTCGTGGGCCCGGGCGTGATCATCGCGACCCTGTTCGGGCGCCAGCCCGAGGGGATCGGCGGTCTCTACTTCGCCGACCTGGTGGGCGCAGGCATCGGGTGCGGGACGGTCATCTACTTCGTGTCGTCGCTCGGCGCCCCGGCCGCCGTCATGGTGGCGGCGCTGGCCATGGCCGCCTGCGGCCTGTGGGTCTCCCTGCGCCTGCCCAACGTCCAGCGGGCCCTGGCGGTGGCGCTGGTCGCGGGGGCGGCCTTCCTCGTCGCCTCACCGGGCTCGCTCCCGGCCCAGCGGCTCGACAGCTCCAAGACCGGGATCCCGATCGGCAACGTCGTGTTCTCGGGATGGGGCTCGATCTTCCGGGTCGACGCCGGGGTGTTCAAGAAATTCCCCGACCAGATCAACCTGTACCACGACGGGATCCTCGGCTCCGGCATCTACAAGTGGAACGGGAAGCGGTCGTTCCTCGACGTCTACGACATCCCCCGGGACCCCCGGGCCATCCCCTTCGACGTGCTGCCCACCGCGCCCAGCCAGGAGGTGGTCATCGGGGCGGCCGGCGGCCACGAGGTCCTCGACTCGATGTACTACGGGGTCGGGCACATCGACGCGGTGGAGCTGAACCCGGTCACGGTGAACCTCGTGCGGACGGTGTTCGCCGACTACGACGGCCACCTGGCCCAGAACCCCCACGTCACCTACGACACGGCCGACGGCCGGTCCTTCATGGCCCGGACCTCCAAGCAGTTCCAGTTGGTCTGGTATCCGGCGCCGGACAGCTACGCCGCCACCAACGGGGCGCTGTCGAGCGCCTACGTGCTCTCGGAGAGCTACCTGTACACCACCAACGGGGTGCAGTCCGACCTCCAGCACCTGACCGACAACGGGATCTTCGTCGCGCAGTTCGGGGAGGTGGACGACACCTATTTCCTGCGCACCACCCGCTTCGTGGCGACGGCCCGCCAGGCGCTGGCCAACCTGGGCATCACCGACGCCCGCGACCACATCCTCGTGGCCGTCACCCAGACCCACTTCCTCGGCACCATCCCGCTGTCGACCATCGTCGTCTCCAAGCAGGCCTTCACCCCGGCCGAGATCGCCGGCTTCGACCGCGCCGTGAAGGCGGTTCCCGAGACCTCGCCGTACTACGCGCCGAACGCGCACCCGCGGGCCAACCCGATCAACAGCCTGATGCGGACGTCCAACGCCGGGCTGGACCACTTCTACGCGACGTTCCCCTTCGACGTGACCCCGACGACCGACAACGACCCGTTCTTCTGGCACTTCTCCCGCTACGGCACCGTGCTCTCCAACTACACCCACCGGCTGAGCAGCGTCGACCGCGAGAAGTCGGTCGGCGAGCGGGTGCTCGTCCTGCTGCTCGGCCTCTCGATCGTGATCGCGGCGGTCTTCCTCCTGCTGCCGTTCGCGGCGGTGCGCAAGACCTGGGTGCAGCTGCCCCGCAAGACCCTGTCGGGGTTCTTCTTCGCGGGCCTCGGGTTCGGATTCATCTTCTTCGAGGTGACCCTGATGCAGCTGCTGAACCTGTTCTTGGGCTACCCCACCTACTCGCTCACCATCGTGTTGATGTCGCTGCTGGTGTTCACCGGGGTCGGCGCGCTCATCAGCGCCCGGATCCCGGACGCCCGCCGGGCCATCCCGGTCCTGTTCGTGGCGGTGGCGGCCCTGTGCCTCTTCTATCTGCTGGGCCTGACCCCGCTCACCAACTCGATGCTGCACCTGTCCCTGGCCGCCCGGATCCCGATCGCGTTCGTGGTGCTGGCCCCGCTCGGGCTGTGCCTCGGGATGTTCATGCCGCTCGGGCTCGGGCACGTGGCCGGCCTCGGGACCTTCCCCAAGGAGTACGTGGCCTGGGGCTGGGCCATCAACGGCTTCGCCTCGGTGGTCGGGTCGGCCTCGGCCACCATCCTGGCCATGATCTACGGCTTCGACTTCGTGCTGTTCCTCGGCCTCATGGCCTACCTGGTGGCCCTGCTGGCCTGGCTCAGGCTGTCGAGGGCGCCCGGCGGCCGGCGGCGTGGGCTGCACCAGGCGGCCCCTGCCTGAACCAGCCGAGCAGTCCCTTCAGGCGCAGGGCCGGCCTCTCGATCACGAGGTAGCTGACCGTCGCGACCACGATGGCGGCCCCCAGGATCTCGCCGAACATCCCCCAGAAGGCGACGTCGAAGAACAGGCGCTGGCCGAACCAGCGCGGGTAGTACTTGACCAGCTCGTCGATGAGCGACTGGTGCCACAGGTAGATGCCGTAGGAGACGACCCCGGTCGCCCGCATCGGCCACGAGCACAGGAACCGGCGGATGGCACCCTGGCGGGCCGGGCCGAACACGGCCGGCAGCAGGAGGAAGAACGCGAAGGCGCCGTAGAGGGTCTGGCGGGCGATGTCGAGCTCGGTCTTGACGTAGCTGACCGAGATCGAGATGCCGAGGTGGCACACCCCGTAGTAGGCGGCCGCGGCGGCCAGCCAGCTCGCCCACGGGAACCACCACCGGCTGCACAGGGCCAGCTCCCGGCCGTGCTGGTGGGACCAGGCCGACACGATGGCCAGCAGCATGCCCGCCGCGAACAGGTCGAGCTCGGCGGGCAGCCAGATGCTCATCAGCTCGTAGAGGTGGCCGTGGGCCTGCAAGGACAGGTCCCAGACCCGCCAGGCCATCCCGATGGCGACGAGGACGCCGAGCCCGAGCAGCTCCCGGCGCAGCCGGCCGGCCGGGGGGCCGGCGGACCGGCGCCGCCCCAGCACCGCCGCGTACAGCGGGAGCAGCAGGTAGAAGGACATCTCGACGTCGAGGGTCCAGGCCTGGCTGATGCCCTTGAGGGCCTGGGGGATGAAGTAGATCTGCAGGAACAGGTAGTGGGACGCGTAGGCGGTCCACCCGCCCGGCCCGATCGACGACGCGTGGATGATCGTGGTCGAGACGAACAGGGCCACCCAGAACGCCGGCACGATCCGCAGCAGCCGCCGCAGCCAGAACGCCCCGGTCCGCGGACGCGGCCCCCCGGCCAGGTGGGCCACCGCGAACGGCCGGTACAGGAGGAATCCGGAGATCAAGAAGAACACCGCCACCCCGATCTCGAGACGGGCGGTGTAGATCCCGATGGCGGGCTTTCGGAGGGTGACACCCGACACGAAGGCGGTGTGGACCCCGACCACCGTGCCGGCCGCGATGGCGCGGAGCCCGTCGAACGCGGGGAAGCGGGGCGGATGGGCGGGGGCGACCGGCTCCGGCGCGACCACCCCGGCCGGCGCCGCCTCGCCCGTCGGTGCGTCGACGTCGAGGTCGGTCAACCCCGACGGCGCCCCCGGCGCCGCCGGTCGGCGGCCAGCACCCCGAAGGAGGTGCGGGCGGTCGCGTCCCAGCTGAACCGGGCGGAGTTGCGCAGCGCCCCCTCGGCCAGCCGGGCCCGGAGGTCGTCGTCGGCGATCACCGCGGCGGCCGCGGAGACGACGTCCTCGGGGTGCTCGACCAGGAGGCCCGACTCGCCCTCGACCACCGCGTCCTCGTGACCGGCGATCCGGGTCGCGACGGCCGGGGTGCCGCAGGCCCCCGCCTCGGTGAGGGTCATCCCCCAGCCCTCCCGCACCGAGGTGGAGACGACCAGCCAGGCCCTCCGGTACAGCTCGACCAGCTCGGCGTCGCTCAGATGCCCGGGCAGGGTCAGCCAGTCGTCTCCGCCGACCGAGCGGATCGCCGCCTCGAGGGTGGTGCGCTCGTAGCCCTCCCCGACCACCACCGCCTGCAGGTTGGGGTGGTCGGCCCGGAGCTTGTTCATGGCGTCGATGAAGAGGCTGAACCGCTTGACCGGGACGAGCCGGCCCACCGTCACGATCAGGGGATCGGCGGCCTTGGTCCCCCCGACGCTGAACCGGGGGTCGATGCCCGGCGGGGCGACCGTGATCCGCTCCTCGGAGAACCCGAGCCGCTCGACGATCTCGCGCTTGGCCGACTCGGACAGGGTGACGATCGGCTCTCGGCGGTAGAAGGGCGGGGCCACGACGTGCTCGACCGTGTCGCCGAGCCGGGCCAGGGCCGGGGAGAGCACCATCTGCCACATCTCGGCGTGCACGTGGTGCAGGAAGGTCATCCGGGGAGGGCGGGCCCACAGGGGCGAGAAGAACGGCATGCCGTTCCAGATCTCGACCACCCCGTCGCCCGAGCCGATCTGGCCGGACAGGCCCCGCAGGGCGGTGCGCGCGAAGACGGCGTAGCGGCCCTGGGTCCGGTGGGCCGAGTAGCCGGCCCGCTCGACCTCCCGGGCGGCGCCGTCGACCCTCGAGGTCCAGAGGCGGACGTCCACGCCGGCGGCGGCCCAGCGGGACAGGACCTCGTGGGCGTGGAGCTCGGAGCCGCCCGCCTCCGGGTCGTCCAGGTCACGCCAGGCGACGACGTCGACCCGCCGGATGCCCGACGCCTCGACGAGGTCCGGGAGCGAGGTCGGGGGGACGGGGGTCATGGGATCGATGGCGGGCGGCGTGGGACGGGACCGGCCCGCCGCTCCGTCGGTCGGCCCGTGCCCGCCCCTCCGTCGACCGGAGCGTCCATCCACACTACCGGTGCGGCCGTTCGAACACCCAGGTCACGACGTCAGCGCAGCGAGAGCTCGGCGACCTCGGCGCGCGGATGGGCCCGCGAGAACCGGGCCCGCAGGATGGCCCGCAGCACGCTCCACCCGGCCCCGGTGGTGAGCTTCTTCCCCTCGTCAACCGTGCGCGCCGCATAGGTGACCGGAAGCTCGATGATCTTGTAGCCGTCGCGCAGCAGCCGACAGGTGATCTCGGCGTCGAAGTCGAACCCGTCACAGCGCAGCTCGACGGCCCGGACGACCTCGGCCCGCAGCACCTTGTAGCAGGTCAGGATGTCGGTGAGGCGGGTCAGGAACACCACGTCGGTGACCCAGGTCATGAGCATGTTGCCGACGTAGTTGACGAGCGAGGCCGAGCCCTTGCCGCGGCCCTTGAACCGGGACCCGAACACCACCGGGCTCCGGCCGTCCAGGATCGGCTCGAGCAGCATGGGGATCTCGCCGGGGTCGAGCTCGAGGTCGGCGTCCTGGACCATGACGATGTCGCCGGTGGCCCGAGCCATGCCGGTGCGGACGGCCCGGCCCTTGCCCCGGGCCTGATCCTCCAAGATGAGCACGAGCTCGGGGTCCTCGAGGGCGCCCAGAGCCTCCCGGGTCCCGTCCGTCGAAGCGCCGTCGACCACGATGACCTCCTTCGGCATCCCGCAGTCGACCTCGCGCAGGCGGGCCAGCATCGCCAGCACGGTGTCGCGCTCGTTGCGGACCGGGACGACGACCGAGAGCTTCACGGATGCCTGACGTTCACGAAGTCGGCGGCGTCCTTCAGCTGGTCGACCCGGTCGATGGCCAGCCAGTGGCCCGCGAACGGGTACGCGATGACCCGCCGACCGGACGCGGCGGCCTCGTTCAGGAGGTCCGGGATCTCGTAGAAGCCGTCGGGGATGAGGTCCAGCGCCGACCACTTGAAGACGTAGACGCCGGCGTTCACGGTGTCGGTCACGGCCGGCTTCTCGACGATGCCGGTGATCCGGTCCCCCTCCAGCTGGATGACCCCGTAGGGGTGTCGGAGCTGGAACTCCCGGGTCACGACCGTGATGTCGTTGCCGGCCCGCTCGTGAGCGTCGACCAGCGCCCGCATGTCGAGGTCGGTCAGGAGATCGCCGTTCATGACGAGCAGCGACTCGTCGGAGGGCTGCTCCCCGACCTGCGCCCGGACCAGCCCCAGCGGTCCGGCGGTGCCGAGCGGTTCGTCCTCGCGGCAGTATTCGATCTGCACCCCGAGGTGGGAGCCGTCCCGGAAGTAGGTCTCGATGAGCTCGGCCCGGTATCCCACCGCGATCACGAGGTCGCGCAGCCCGAAGTTGCGCAGTCGGTCGACGATCTCCTCGAGGATGGGCCGCTCCCCGACCGGCAGGAGCGGCTTGGGGATGGTGTAGGTGAGCGGGCGCATCCGCACGCCCAGCCCGCCGGCCAACAGGACCGTCTTCATACCGAGTACTCCGCGGGACGGAACTCGTCCAGATGGGCCCCGATCCACTCCGTCGTCAACCGCAGCCCCTCCTCCAGCCCGACCTCGGCCTTCCACCCGGCCAGCTGGGCCGCCTTGGCGCTGTCGGAGAGGAGCCGGGACACCTCGCTCTTGTCGGGGCGGACCCGCTGGTCGTCGGTGACCACCGTGAGCGCCCGGCCGACGATGGTGGCCACCTTGTCCACGACCTGGCCGATCGTCACCGCGGTGCCGGAGCCGAGGTTGACCACCTCGCCCACGGCCGCCTCGGCCCCGCCGACCGCCACGAAGCCGCGGGCGGTGTCCTCGACGAAGGTGAAGTCCCGGATCGTCTCGAGGGTGCCGAGCCGGAGGTCGCCCCCGGAGAGAGCCTGGCTGATGATGGTCGGGATCACCGCCCGGGCCGACTGCCGGGGCCCGTAGGCGTTGAAGGGCCGCACGATCGTGACCGGCAGGCCGAACGAGCGGGAGAAGCTGAGCCCCAGCGCGTCGGCGGCGATCTTGGTGGCGCTGTAGGGCGACTGGGCCTGGAGGGGGTGCTCCTCGTCGATCGGCACCCGCAGGGCCGAGCCGTAGACCTCGCTGGTCGAGGTGAGGACCACCCGCTCGAGGGTCCCGAGGTCCCGGGCCGCCTCGAGCACGTTGGCGGTCCCCATGACATTGGTGTCGACCACCTCGTGGGGGTGGAGGTAGGAGTACGGGATCCCGATCAGGGCGGCCAGGTGGAAGACGGCGTCGGCACCCTTCAGGAGGCCGCGCACGGCATCGGGGTCGCGGACGTCGCCGTGGGTGATCTCGACCTGGTCCAGGACGTCGGAGGGGAGATCGTCCAGGCAGCCGCGCCGGGCCCGCGAGGTGTAGCGGAGCAGGGCCCGGACCCGGGCACCGTCCGTGGCCAGCCGGTCGACGAGCGCGCTCCCGATGAAGCCGCCCGCCCCGGTCACGACAACCCTCTTGTCTCCGAAGCGCACGTGCTCCCCTCGAGGCCTGCCGGAGTCAGCCGAATGCGATCGGGAGACCCTACTACGCAGGCCTTCCGCGACCCCCTGGCCCGAGCGCCCGTTCGGGTCCGTCGGTCACCCCGCCAGTGTCCTGGGCGCCGCCGAACGAGCAGACTGGGCGCTCTCATCCGGCCGTCGCGGCCGGCGAGGGGTGGGGTTGACGACGCTGGGTGAGGGTAGGAGGTGCCGTCCGCGATGACCTGGGGAACCCCGACCAGCGCCGCCTCACGTCGTCGTCCGACGCCGACGCCATGACCGACGATCGCGACAAGCAGTACTGGCCGGCCCTCGACGGCGTCCGGGCCATCGCCATCGCCGCGGTCGTCGCGTACCACCTGGGCCACCTGGGTGGCGGCTGGATCGGGGTGGACGTGTTCTTCGTCCTCTCGGGCTATCTCATCACCACGCTGATCCTGTCGGAGCGCCGCTCGGCGGGTCACAGCGCGCTCGGTCGGTTCTGGTTCCGCCGGGCCCGTCGGCTCCTCCCAGCCGTGCTGCTTCTGCTGGTGGTGCTCGGCGTCTACGGGTGGGCCAACGGTCCGGGGGTCGTGCCGGCCCAGCTCCGCGCGCCCGGCCTCGCGACGCTCTTCTACTTCGCGAACTGGCAGCAGATCGCGTTCTCGCACAACTACTTCGCCGCCTTCACCGCCCCCACCCCGCTCGTGCACACTTGGTCGCTCGCGATCGAGGAGCAGTACTACGTGGTGTGGCCGCTCCTGGTCGTCGCGGTGGGCGGGCTGGCCGCGACGTGGTGGCGTCGACGGGGCCGCGAGCCCAGGGCGGTCCCTTCCGGCGGCGCCCCCCGGGCCCTGCTCGTCGTCACGATGGCCCTGCTCGGCGTCTCGGTGGTGGCCATGGGGCTCGTGGCTCACCTGGTCTCGGTGAACCGCGCCTACCTCGGCACCGACACCCGGGCCTGGGAGCTCCTGGTCGGCGCGACCGCGGCCATGGTGGTGCGGCCGGCCCGCTCCGAGCGGCACTCGGGCCGCTGGGCCGCCGCCTCGGCAGTTGGCGTGGTGGTCGGCGGCACCGTGATCGGGCTGGCCAGCGTGGCCGGCGCCTCGGCCAGCCCGCCCTCGTGGGTCTGGGAGGGCGGGCTGGCCGCCGCGGCGCTCAGTGCCGCCGCGCTGATCACCGGGTCGGTCCGGGCCCCCGACGGGCCGGTGGCGAGAGTGCTGTCGATCCGCCCGGCCCGCTGGCTCGGCCGGGTCAGCTACTCGCTGTACCTGTGGCACTGGCCGGTCATCGACCTGGTGACCCCCGGGAGCATCGGGCTCTCCGGGGTCGGGTTGCTGGCGGTGCGGCTCGGCCTCATGCTGGGCGCCACCTGCGCCAGCTACTACCTGGTCGAGCGCCCGCTCCGCCGCCTCGAGTGGGCGACCCTGCGGAGCCGGGCGGTGGCGCTGGCCGGGATCGGCGGCACCACCGCGGTGATCCTCGCCGCGACGGTCGCCCCGCCCCTGGCCGGCACCGCTTCGATCGCGACCACGCCGACCGGCCACCACCGCCAGTCGACCGCCGACGCGCTCGGCGCCACGACCCCGGCCGCCCTGCCGCCGGCCGGCCTCGACCCCTCGACGGCGACCCCGCTGCGGATGTGGATCCTGGGCGACAGCGTCATGGAGGACAGCTCGCCCGGGGTCACGGCGGCGCTGCAGGCGACCGGCAAGGTGAACGTGGTCGTGAACTCTTCCTACGGGGGCTGGGGGCTCACCCGGGTCAACTGGCAGAACCAGAGCAACCAGACCATCGCCCGGTATCAGCCCCAGATCATCATGGGCACCTGGTCGTGGGACGACCAGGTGGCGGCGGCCCAGCCGGCCGCCTACGAGCAGCTGCTCCACGCCGCCGTGGCCCAATGGCTGGCCCCCGGCGACGGGGTCGACCTCGTCGTCCTGGTGCAGTTCCCCCAGAGCGGGCCGAACCCGCTCTACTCCCAGAACCCGCCCGAGATGCAGCAGGCCTGGTCCGCCACCACGGCCGGCGAGCAGGCCTGGGACGCGATCGCCCAGAGGGTGGTGCTGCAGTTCCCGGGCCACGCGCTGTACGTCACCACCGACCAGCTCTTCGCCCCCGACGGACGCTTCTTCACCTGGTTCAAGACCCCCGAGGGGACCTGGATCCGGGCCCGCAAGGTCGACGCCACCCACATGTGCCCGTACGGCTCGGCCGAGTTCGGCCAGCTGGTCCTGGACGACCTCAACCGCGCCCTCGACCTCGGCGCGCCGGCCGCCGGCTGGCAGTACGGGGCCTGGACCACCGACGCCCGCTACAACGACCCGCCGGGGGCCTGCCCCGCCGACCAGCCCCCGGCCCACTACCTGGGGGTGGCCGTCCCCGGCGCCGCGGTGGCCGATCCGGCCGCCCCCGGGGCGTGACGGCCCCTGGTCAGGGGCCGGGCGCCCGTTACGCTATGGGGCCATGGCGACGATCACCGTGGAGGATCGCGCCCTGCCCCCGGTTCCTCCCGCCGGCCTGGCCCGCTCGGTCGCCCTGGCCAAGGTGTTCCGACTCGAGCAAAGCGACCCCGACGCCTTCTATGGCGCGGTCGCCGATGACACCATCGGCCAGATCGCGGCCTACACCCCGCTCACGGACCAGGTCGTGGTCGACATCGGCGGGGGGGGCGGCTACTTCACCGAGGCCTTCGCCCGGGCCGGGGCCCGCAGCCTGCTGGTCGAGCCGGACGCGGTCGGCCCCGCCCCGGTGTGCGAGGACCCGGCCGCCCTCAGCCGGGAGGAGCGTCACAAGGTGGCGGTGTGGCCGGGCCGGCTGGCCCCCGGCCGGACCGTGCGGGGCGACGGCTACCGGCTCCCCCTCCCTGACGGGGGCGCCGACGTGACCTTCTCCTCCAACGTCCTCGAGCACGTGGCCGAGCCGGAGCGCCTGGTCGACGAGATGATCCGGGTCACCCGTCCCGACGGGCTCATCTACGTGTCGTTCACGGCCTGGTACTCGCCCTGGGGCGGCCACGAGACGTCGCCGTGGCACTACCTGGGCGGAGCCCGGGCGGCCCGCCGCTATGAGGCCAGGGTCGGGACGCCCCCGAAGAACCTGTTCGGCACCTCACTGTTCGCCTGCCACGTCGGGCCGACGCTGCGGATGCTGCGGGACCTGGGCGACCGGGCCACCGTCGTCGACGCGCGCCCCCGCTACCACCCGCGCTGGCTGCGCTGGGTCGTCGAGGTCCCGGCGCTGCGCGAGCTGCTCACCTGGAACCTCCTGGTGGTCCTGCGCCGGAGGGGCGACCGGGAGCCGGTGGCACGGTGACCACCCACGTCCACCTCCTCACCGGCGTGATCGTGAGCATCGCCTCGGCGCTCCTCTACAACGTCGGCTTCGTCGTCGAGAAGCACGCGCTGGAGGCCATGGCGCCGGTGCACGCCCGGCGCATCGGCCACCTGCTGGCCTCGGTGCTCTCCTCGCCGCTGTGGCTGATCGGGTTCTCCTCGATGCTGGCCGGCCTGGCCCTCCAGGTCCTGGCCCTCTCGCTCGTCTCGATCTCGGTGGTCCAACCGATCTTCGTCTCGGGCATCGTGGTCCTGCTGGCCCTCTCGCACGTGTCGCTCAAGGAGCGCCTCGGCCGGCGGGAGTGGACGGCCGTGTGCATCGTGGCCGTCTCCCTCCTCGCGATCAGCCTGTCGCTCGACGTGGGCAGCGACCGGGCCGGGTCCCACGGCGAGTTCGGCTCGCTGGTGCTGGCGGCGGTGCCGACCGTGGCCGTCGGGGGATGGCTGTTCCTGAGCGCCGAGCGGGTGGGCGGCAGCCGCCGGCTCGACCTGCGGGCCCCGTTGTTCGGGATCTCGACCGGCCTCATGTACGGGGTGGCGGCGCTGGCCACCAAGGCCCTGTCCGCCCAGGTCGAGCGGTACGGCATCTACGCGTCGATCCCCCACATCCTGTCCTCGGCCTACCTCTACGCCCTGGTCCTCACCTCGGGCCTCGGCCTGCTCTTGTTCCAGACCGCCCTGCAGCGCTGCCCGGCCTCGGTGGTGGTCCCGGTCTCCAACGTGGTCTCGAGCACCTATGTGGTCGCGGTCGGCACGGTCATCTTCGACGAGCACCTGCCCTCGGCGGCCTGGAAGCTGGCCCTGAGGATCGCCGGCTTCGTCGGCGTGCTGGTGAGCGTGCTGATCCTCGCCAACGCGCGGGCGGCCGGCGCCGCCGCCGTCCCGCTGGCCGAGATGCCGCTCATGGAGGAGCCGATCAGCCTTCCCCCCGTCGAGGCGGCCGAGTCCCTCCCGAGCCACCCGGTCGACTAACTCGGCGATGACGACCGCGGTCGCCTCCGACCCGACGCAGGCGACCGGGCGGTCGCGGCCGAACCTCCGGTTCTGGATCGCCACCACCGGCTTCGCCCTGATCGGGCTCGGGATCCGCATCGGGGCGGTCGTCGGGCGGCCCCACCGGAGCCTGGGCGGCGACGCCTACTACTTCCACGACGCCGCCAACCTGCTGGCCGGGGGCCACGGGTTCATCGACCCCTTCTACTTCTACGGCCACCACCTGCACTGGCAGATCCAGACGGCGTCGTGGCCGCCCCTGTTCGTCTGGACCCTGGCCTCGGCGGCGGTGGTCGGGTTCAAGAGCTACTTCGCCCAGCGGATCTGGGCCGGCATCATCGGCGCGGCCGCGGTGGTCGTCTGCGCGATGGCGGGGCGCGAGATCGCCGGGCGCCGGGTCGGCGCCATCGTCGCCCTCATCATCGCCATCTACCCCAACATCTGGATGAGCGACGAACCGGCGCTCTCCGAGACGCTCACGCCGCTGTTGGTCGGCCTGGTGCTGTGGTCGGCCTACCGGTTCTGGAAGCGGCCCTCGATCAAGCGGGTCGCCGTCCTCTCCCTGTGCCTGGCGGTGGCCGCGCTCGGCCGCGACGAGCTGACCAGCCTGTTCATCCTCCTGCTCCTGCCCATGTGCCTCCTGGCCCGCAAGACGGCCTGGCGGCAGCGCTTCATCCTGGTCGGCGCGAGCGCCCTCGTCGCGATCGTCGTCATCGGGCCGTGGGTCGGCTACAACATGAGCCGCTTCTCCAAGCCCGTCTACGTCAGCGACGGCCTCGGGGTGACGCTGGCCTCGGCCGACTGCGGCCCGACGTGGAGCAGCGGCCCGCTCGAGGGGTTCTGGGACATCCACTGCTCGCTGGCCGTCAAGCTGCCCAAGGTCCATCCGGGCGCCGACGAGTCGATCGGCGCGACCGACGAGGAGAACGCGGCCGTCAAGTTCATCAAGCACCACCTCGACCGGGTGGTGCCGGTCGCCCTGGCCAAGCTCGGCCGGGGCTTCGGGTTCTTCCGGCCCGTCCAGCAGGTGAAGCTCGACATCTTCTTCGAGGTCCGCCCCTACCACTGGGCCTTCGTCGGCCTGTGGTCCTACTACGGGCTGCTGGCCCTGTCGGTCCCCGGCCTCATCGTGCTGGTCCGACGAAGGATCACCCCGCTCCCGCTCGTCGCCGTCACCCTGGCGGTGATGGCGACGATGGTCATCGCGTTCGGCGACACCCGCTACCGCACCCCCTTCGAGGTGGTGATCGCGATCCTCGCCGCGGTGGCCGTCGACGGGCTGTGGAACGCCGTTCGTCGCCGTCCCCCCCAGCCGGTCATGCCGGCCTCCCCGGAGCCCGCGCCCACACCGGAGCCGGGCCCGGACCGGCGGCCCGAGCCCGACTCCGAGCCCGTCGGCGCGCCGTCGGTCTAGGCGTCAGGGCGCCCTCGCGGCGGCCAGCAGGACCGGCCAGATCCGAGGCCCGATCCAGCGCCCGAACGCGGTCACGGCCCCGATGGGGTCGGGATCGGGCCCGAACGGGTCGGCCAGCGAGAAGAACGGGAAGTGGATGCCGTCGGGGGCCCGCACCGTGATCCCGTCGATGGCGGTCTCGAAGCGCCCGCCCGGGCACACCACCGCGTCGAGGTCGTACAGGCTGGCCACCGTCGGCGCGGCGAGGGCCGCCTCGCGGACCAGGCCGTTGTAGATGGACAGGCGGGCCGACGAGTCCTCCGGCCACGGCCGGCCATCGGGCTGCTCGCCGCTGTCCGCGCACGGCGCGGTCACCAGCACGACCCGCGCGCCCTTCGCCGACGCGACGGCGACGGCCCGGCGCAGCTGCTGTTCGACGTAGGCGGCGAAGGCCGGCGCCTCGATGCTCGTCCAGGTCCCGCGCCACTCGACGTTGCTCGTCTCCCACCGCCCGGCCAGGATCGCCACCACCGAGGGGTGGAACTGGCCGAGCCACCCGGTCCACCGGGCCGGCCAGCGCCCCGCGGCCGGCGTGGCGGCGTTGCAAGGGGCCTTCACCCCCACGTCGACCCCCTGGGTCTGGACGCCCGACAGGATGGCCACCCCGCAGCCGAACAGTCCCTCGTTGACCGAGGTGGCGCCGTCGCGGGGGGCATCGACCCCGAGGGCGAGCCCGAGGGTCTCGGCGGTGCTGTCGCCGACCAGGAGCACGGTCGGGCCGCCCGCCGTCGCCACCACTCGCCCCCTCGACCCGGCCCCCGCCGCCACCACCGGGGCCGAGCCGACCGTGGCGGCCAGCACGACGGCCAGGACGGCCCCCGCCCCCCCCGAGGTCCCGGCCCAGGCCCGCCAGCCCCGCCACCACGTACCCCGCCGGATGGGACGTTCGACGAGAAAGAAGGAGGCGGTCGCGACGGCCAGCGTCGCGGCGCAGCGGATCCCGAACAGCGGGTAGCCGGTGAGCCCGGTGCGCTGGCCGTCGATCCATTGGAACAGCGGGTAGTGCCACAGGTAGAGGCCGTAGGAGATCCGGCCGACGAACCGCAGCGGCGCCCACGACAGGACGGTCGCGACCGCCGAACCCGGCGCCGCGCTGACGCAGGCCAGGACCGCGGCGGTGGCCACCGCGGCGACGAGGAAGCCGCCCCGCCACAGGAAGGCCGACGCGAACGAGGCCCGGGACCACACCAGCGCGCTCCCGGCCACCCCGGCCAGCCCGAGGGCGCCCAGGAGGCGCCGGCCCCCGGTGCTCGTGACCGTGAACGGCCCGCCGGCCCGCCGGCCCAGGAGCTCGAGGGCGACCGCGAGGGTCGCCCCGATCAACAGCGCCTGGGCGTGGGTGTCGGTCCCGTAGTAGAGGCGGGTCAGGTTGCCCGACGGCCGGTACAGGAGCGCCATCTCGAGGACCGAGGCCGCCGCACCGGCGGCGCACACGACCAGCAGCGCTCGCAGGCTCCGGGTCAGCCGCACCACTCCGAAGACCAGGAGCGGCCACAGCAGATAGAACTGCTCCTCGATGGCCAGCGTCCAGGTGTGGGTGAGCAGCGACGGCTGGGCGGTCTGGGCGAAGTAGTTGGCCCCGGTCGCGATGAAATGCCAGTTGGCCACGTACAGCAGCGTCGAGAGCGCGTCGAAGCGGAGGTCCGGGTACGTGCCGGCTGGCACCGCGACGCGCGCGTAGAGGACGACGAACACGAGCACCAGGAACAGGGCCGGCAGGAGGCGCCGGGCTCGCCGGGCCCAGAAGCTCCCGAGCGCGATGGTGGCCCGCTCCCCCCACTCCGAGACGAGCAGGGTCGTGATCAGGAAGCCCGACAGGACGAAGAAGGTGTCGACGCCGAGAAACCCGGCGCCGAGAAACGGCACCCCGCCGTGGAAGGCCAGGACCCCGGCGACGGCGAACGCCCGGACGCCGTCCAGGCCGGGGATGTAGCCGAGGCTCGATCGGCGGCCGGAGGCGTCGGTGTCCGGTGGCGCCGGCCGCACGGGAGGGCTACTGGCGGGCCCCGGACTCCTGGCGCCGCGGGAGGACCGGCGCGTCCCGGCCGGTGCCCGAGGTCGCCGGCTGTCCCTCCCCCGGCCCGGCCCGGCGCTCCTCGTGGTACTCCTCTTCGACGTTCACGGCCCAGATGTCGTTGGTCGAGCCGTGGATGTTCTCGACGGTCAGCATGGCCGTGAACATGGAGTGGTCCTGGTTGTTGTACTTGTGCATGCCGTTGCGGCCGACCAGGTGCACATTGGGTGCGTTGGCCTCGAGCCACCCGACCACGATGGCCACGTTCTCCTTGTACTCGAAGTCGTAGTACGGGTAGGCCTTCTTCACCCGGACCACGTAGCCGCGCTCGACCTTGTCCGAGGTGACAAGGCGCAACGAGTCGAGCTCCCGGATGCCCCTCTCGATCAACTTGTCGTCGGGCGCGTTCCAGAGCTCGTCGCCCTCGAAGACGAAGTATTCGAGGCCCAGGCAGGTGGTGCCCTCCCGGACCATGAAGGGCGACCACTGGCCGAAGTTCTGGATCCGGCCGACCCCGACGTCGGGGGCGTGCACGTAGATCCAGTTGTCTGGGAACCCGACCTCGACCGGCACGACCAGCGCCACCGTGAGGAAGTCGCGGTAGTGCAGGTCGGCTCCCGCCTCACGGACCTCGGCCGGGGGCGGCGGGTCGATGGCCGCGACCAGCTCGTTCATCGGCATCGAGGAGATCACGTGGCTGGCCGCCTGCCGCCGGCGCTCGTCTCCATGGGCCAGGGTGACCCCGGTGGCCCGGCCGCCCTGGACGTGGATGGTCTCGACCTTCGTCTCCATCTCGACCCGTCCCCCCATGGCCTCGACCTTCTCCCGGCACACCTCCCACATCATCCCGGGGCCGTACTTCGGATACCGGAACTCCTCGATCAGGGTGGTGATGTCGGTCTGGTTCCGCTTCGGAGCGAGCGCGTTGACGATCGCCTTGCCGAGGTCGAGGTTCTTGACCCGCTGGGCCGCGAAGTCGGCCGGCATCTCGGACACCGGCACGCCCCACACCTTCTCGGTGTAGGTCTTGAAGAAGGTCCGATACAGCCGCCAGCCGAACCGGGCCACCAGCCAGCCCTCGTAGTTGGTCTGGTCTTTGGGCGGGCGCAACCGGGCCCGGACGTAGGAGAGCCCGCACAGGATCGCCTCTTTGGCCCCGAGGTTCCACAGCGCGTTGGTGGGGCGCAGCGGGTAGTCGTAGTACTTGCCCTTGTAGTAGATCCGGCTCTTGCGCGGTCGCAGCAGGAAGTCGTCGGGCGACAGGATCTCGTTCCAGAGATCCTCGACCGGCTGGACCTTGGTGAAGAAGCGGTGGCCCCCGATGTCGAAGCGCCAGCCGTCCCGCTCGACCGTGCGG
>JBOGFV010000123.1:0-10582 GCA_050743525.1 Acidimicrobiales bacterium | reverse complement strand
CTCCGAGCACGACGCAAGCTCTCCGAGCTGCGAGCCCTCGGTTGTGCTGTCATCCCAAACGACGACGGGTCCACGACGATCGTGCTGCCTGCGGCCTGACCTCACAGACTCCATTTCGCCCTAGGGTTAGAGGGTCGGGTCGAGGGCCAGCGCGAGCAGGGCCACGTCGTCGGTCCGGCGCTCGACCAGCGCCCCGACGACGCGGTCGCACAGCGCCGAAAGATCGATCCGGTCGTCGGCGGCCGCCCGGGCCGCCCGGGCCAGCTCCTCCATCGATGCCTCACAGCCGGCGTGGCGCTCGTCGATGGCACCGTCGGTGTAGAGCAGCAGCGCCCGGTCGGCCTTGAGCCAACCCCGCCAGTCGGTCGGGTCGC
This sequence comes from Acidimicrobiales bacterium, assembly GCA_050743525.1. Taxonomy (GTDB): domain Bacteria; phylum Actinomycetota; class Acidimicrobiia; order Acidimicrobiales; family RAAP-2; genus Palsa-461. The sequence goes on along the minus strand of JBOGFV010000123.1, from coordinate 10,208 downwards.
TGCCGCGTACCCCGAGCGGCGGGCTCGGCTCGACCGCCAGGTACCTCGCCGCGCCCGGCTCGACCAGGAGGGGCGGGTAGTGGCCGGCCGAGGCCATGGCCATCTCGCCGGTCGCCACCTCCAGCTGGCCGAAGACCGCGGTGGCCATGCGGTCGAAGTCGAGCCGGCTCCAGCTCTGCTGGAGCGCCGTGATCAGCTCGGCGGGGGAGTCGACCCAGGCGACGAGGGTCCGGGCAGCGCTGCGGAGCTGGCCCATGAGGGCGGCGGCGCCCCGGTCATGGCCGGCCACGTCGCCGATCATGAACGTGACCCGGTCCTTGCTCAGCGAGACGAGGTCGTAGAAGTCGCCGCCGACCTCGAGCCCCTCGGACGCCGCCACGTAGCGCGTGTGGCTGGCCAGTCCGGGGACGCCCGGCAAGCCGCGGGGCAGGAGCGAGGCCTGCAGGATGTGTGAGGTCCGCGTCGCGATGTCGTAGCGGCGGGCCTTGGAGACGAGCGCCGCGACCTGCTCAGCCAGCTGCTCGGCGAAGGAGACATCATCGGGACCGAAGGCACGCGAGGTCGAGACGAAGGTCACGCACCCGAGCACCGTCGCCTCAGCGCGCAACGGCACCGAGATGTAGGAACGGAACCCGAGGGCTTTCACGAGCGACAGGTGCTCGTCGTCCCGGGTGGTCGTGTCCAGGAACTCGTCGCCCATCTGGGCCGACCAGCGGGTCTGGCCGGTCGCGATCACCGACGCGGCGTGGTGGGGCCCGGCCGGGTCGTGGGCGTAGCTGGTCCGCAGCCCGTCCACCAGGTGCTGTCGGGACCGCTCCCGGTGTCGGGCGGTCATCCGGACCAGCCGGCCGTCGTCCGAGACGATGTCGATGAGGCAGATGTCCCCGAGCGTCGGCAACGCCACCGAGGCCAACCGGTCCAGCGTGTCGGTCAGATCCACGCCCTCGGCCAGCACCTTGGCGGTCTCGGCGAAGAACGCGCTGACCTGGGCGAGCTGGTCGTGGGTCTTCACCAGGCGGGCCCGCTCGAGCGCTTGGGCGACCTGGGCCACGACGGCCTCGAGGAACTGGCGCTCGTCGGTGGTGAACCGGTGACCGGCCCCGTATGCGGCCACGAAGACGCCGAGGCTGGTCGAACCGAGCATCATCGGGATCACGGCCAGGGTGGCGTCCGGGAAGGCCTGCCCGATGGCCGGGAACCGCGCCCCCGCTTCGGCGCCGTCGAAGTACGCCGGGGTGGTCTGTCGGGCGGCCACGGCGATGGGGTGGTCGGCGTCCAGTGGGACCGGTGCCAGCGACGGGACCTCCCAGTCGATTGCGACCACGCTGACCGGGACGAGGACGCCGGTGTCGAGCAGCCACACCGAGGTCCATACGCTGCCGCGCCCGGGCTCGCCCTCGACCAGCGTCTCGGCCAGAGCTGCCCCGATCTCCTCGGCCGTCACGGTCGCGACCAAACGGGCCGTGACCGCCTGGGTCCGGGCCAGCCGGTCGGCCAACCGCTCCGCTTCGGTGCGGGCGGCCCGCTCGTCTTCGAACAGCCGCACCCGCTCAATCGCGGCGGTCAGCCGGTCAGCGATCAGCTCCAACATCCCGACATCAGACGCGTTGAATCGGTCGAGCTCGTAGCTGCCGGCGTACATGACGCCGATCGGACGCTCGTCGGAGAGCAGCGGGACTGCGACGATCGAGTGCAGCCCGCTTTCGCGCAGGGCCGGGGTGACGACCTCGATCTTCGACAGGTCCTTGACGATCAGGGGCCGCCGGTTGGCCAGGACCGAACCGGCCATACCCTGACCCGCATGGAGGCCGAGGTGCAGCGTGGACTCCTCGCTGAGCCCGATGGCGAACCGGGCGATCAGCTGGTCGCCGGCTTCGTTGGCGAGCAGGACCGCCACCGTGTCGACCTCGAGGGCGCTGCGCATGGCCAAGATGGCGTCCCGGAACAGCGAGTCGAGGGACTGCTGGGTGGTGGTCGACTCGGCGGCGTCGGACAACTTTTTCCACCACAGGCCGGCGGACGCGCCCGCCACCTTGGCGGCCCGCTGGGCGGCCGCCAGGTGTTCGACGTCCAGGCGTCTACGTCTCGGCATCGGCGGAGATCGGACTCAACGTGCCCGATCTTCCTGCCTGGGAGTCCGGCTGGCAACCCCCAACCACTGGGCACGCAGGCCTGGTGGCGGCGACAGGGACGGGGTCGGTTACCGCGCGGGTACGGTCGTGGGAGGCGCGGGCCCGGCTCGCCTCCCACGGGCCGGCCCGCTCGGACGCTCGGAGGGTGCCCATGGCGGAGCCTGACGACCGATTTGGCACCGAGCCGGAGGCTCGAGGGGCGCTCGAGCCGCCCGAGGACGACAGCGACGAGTTGGACGTGCCCCACCCCGAGGACGAGGTCGACGAGTGGGGTTACGAGTCGTTCCCGGCCAGCGATCCCCCGCAGCACTGAGGCCGGCCGATCGCTACCAATGTTGCGTTTTCCTGGTCCGCTATGGTGATCCGTTCTTATGGCGCCTGATCGGTTAGCTGACGACGATTACCGCCGGTTGCTCTCGCTGCGGACCGGGTTGCGGCGATTCCTCCGATGGAGCGAGGAGCAGGCGCGCCTCGTCGGGCTCACCCCAGCCCAGCACCAGCTGCTGCTGGCGCTGCGCGGCCATCCCGGCGAGCTCGGCCCGACCATCGGCGACGTCGCCGATGCGCTGCTCCTCCGCCACCACAGCGCGGTCGAGCTCGTGCAAAGGGCCGAGGCGGCCGACCTCGTGTCACGGGTTCACGATCCCGACGACGGGCGGGTCGTCCGGCTGTCGCTCAGCCGCCGGGGGCGGGCCGCCCTCGAGCGGCTCTCGTCGCTGCACCTGGAAGAGCTCGAGCGGCTGGCCGACCGGCTTCGCCCGCTCTGGGAGGGGCTCGACGCCGACACCCGGCGTCCGAGTCCCGGCCCTAGAGCCAACTAGCGCGGCCTCGACGGACTGGTCCTCCGCTCGGGCCCCGCCGTCGGCGTGACCCGAGGGGACCCCCGGTCCGCCGCCCTCGCGGGTTAGCTCGTCTTACGATATAGTGGATCCGGCCCGCCGTTCGACACCCAGGAATGGTGGGCCGTGACCGCCGCCGAAACCCTCTTCGCCGTGCGGTCGCGCCCGCATCGCGGCCACCACCTCGGGGATCGGCTCGTTGGTCATGCGGCGCACGCTCGGGAGCGCGAGCACCACGACGACGGTGAGCAAGAGCCAGGTCGTGCCAAGCCACAGCGTGCCATCGACGCCCAGGAGGGACGAGACCCACCCCTCGATCGCGAAGCCGATCGGCAACAGGACCATCGATCCGAACCAGTCGTAGGCGCTCGCGCGCGACAGCACTTCGGGCGGGAGCTGGCGTTGCATGGTGGTGTCCCACACCGGCCCGAAGACGCCGAACCCCGCGCCACTGACGAAACCGGCCACCGCGACCACGGGCAACGGCGCCCGTAGCGCGAGGACCAGGAGGATCACGCTCCAGGAGAGCAGGGCGAGCTCGCCGGCCAGCATCGGGCGGCGCGGCTGGATTCGCAGCATCAGGATGGCGGCGATGGTGGCGCCGCCTCCCTGGCAGGCGAGCACGATGCCCCAGCCGACCGCGCCGCCGAGCGACTGCTTCGCGACCACCGCGCCAAGGACGAAGAACGGCGGGAAGACGATCAGGCCGAGGGTGCAGAACTGGGCGACCACCGACCACAGCCAGGTCCGGGACCGGAAGGCCTGCCATCCCTCGATCAACTGGCGGGCCAGCGACTCCTCCTCGCCGGCAATCCCGGACCAGCCCACCCGCAGCAGGACCAGACAGACCACGCTGATCGCATAGGAGATCGCGTCGGCGGCCACGGCCCAGCCGCTCCCGACCGTCGCGACGAGCGCGCCGGCGATGGCCGGCCCGACGAGCGTCCCGCCCCACTGGGCCACGCCGTTGAGCGCGTTGGCCTGATGCAGCGTCTCGGGCGTCGTCACCTGGGGGATGAGTCCGGTCATGGCCGGGGTGAAGAACGCGGTGCCGATGCCGACGACGAACTCGAGGACGATGAAGCCCCACAGCGGCGGCCGACCGGTGATGATCCAGACGGCCAGCGCGGCCTGGGCGGCGCAACGCAAGACGTCTGCTCCCAGCATGACCACCCGACGGTTGATCCGATCGGCCAGGACACCGGCGACCAGCAGAAACAGTGCGAGCGGCAACACGTCGGCCGACAGCACCCACCCGACCTCCGAGGTCGAGCCGCCCCGCCCCAGGATGGCGAACGAGAGGGCGACCGGGATCATCCCGGTGCCGATGAACGAGGTGGCGCGACCGATGAAGTAGAGGCGGAAGTCGCGGTGGGCGAGCACTCCGAACCAGCGGTTGGTCGGCACCGTCAGAACGTACCGGAGTCCTGAAACGGCGGCGTCCGGCCGGGCCGTCGCATCGGGCGCGAGGATGAGGGTGAACGCGTTGAACCCGGAGGCTGTCGGACTCGTGGCACCGTCCAAGCTGGACCCCTACAAAGCGAAGCGGGACCCGGCGCGCACGCCCGAACCGATGGGCTCGTCGCGTCCTCGACGCAAGAAGGCCGCTCCGCCGATCTTCGTCGTCCAGGAGCACCACGCCCGGGCTCTGCATTGGGACTTCCGGCTGGAGCGCGACGGCGTGTTGGTGTCGTGGGCGCTTCCCAAGGGCGTGCCCCTCAACCCGAAGAAGAACCACCTCGCGGTCCAGACCGAGGATCACCCGCTCGACTACGGCGGGTTCTCGGGCGACATCCCGAGCGGGGAGTACGGGGCCGGCTCGGTCACCATCTGGGACCGCGGCACCTACGAGACCGAGAAGTGGTCAGAGCGCGAGGTGATGGTGGTCTTGCACGGCGCGCGGGTGACGGGCCGCTATGTCCTGTTCAAGACGGACGCCAAGAACTGGATGATCCACCGGATGGACCCGGCCCCCGACGCCTGGGAGGAGCTGCCCGAGCTGGTCCGGCCGATGCTGTGCAAGGCGGGGGACCTCCCGAGCAGCGCCAAAGGCTGGACGACCGAGTTCAAGTGGGACGGCGTGCGGGCCGTGGCGTATGTCGATGGCGGCCGGGTCCGCTTGAAGTCGCGCAATGATCTCGACATCACCCCGGCCTACCCGGAGCTCCATGCCATGGGTCGGGCGATCGGCTCCCGACCAGTCATCCTCGACGGCGAGATCGTCGCATTCGACGACGCCAACCGACCTAGCTTCGGGCTCCTCCAGCAGCGCATGCACGTCCGAGATGGAGCGGCGGCCCGGCGGCTGGCCGCCAAGATCCCGGTCAGCTACCTAGCCTTCGACGTCCTCCACCTCGACGGCGTGCCGACCGTCGACCTTCCCTATGCCAAGCGCCGCGAGCTGCTCGAGTTGCTCGAGCTGGCTGGTGATCACTGGGCGACGCCCGGTTCCTACGCCGGTAAGCCCCAGGCGGTCCTCGACACCGCGCTCGCGAACGGGCTCGAGGGCGTCGTGTGCAAGCGGACGAACAGCAGGTACCTCCCGGGAAAACGGACCGACGAGTGGGTGAAGGTCCGCGGCATGCGGACCCAGGAGGTCGTCGTCGGTGGGTACACCCCTGGGCAGGGCAGCAGGGCTGGGACGGTCGGTGCGCTCATCGTCGGCATCCCCGGTGAGGGCGGCCTGCGCTACGTCGGGAAGGTCGGCACCGGGTTCTCCGACGCCCATCTAAAGGAGCTCGGATCCCGGTTCGCCAAGCTGGTTCGCAAGACCAGCCCGTTCGTCGGGGACCTGCCGCGGGCCCAGGTGGCCGGGGCCACTTGGGTGCGGCCGACCCTCGTCGGCGAGGTCCGATTCAGCGCTTGGACCGACCAGGGACGGCTTCGGCAGCCGGCCTGGCGGGGATTGCGTCCGGACAAGTCTCCCGTCGAGGTGAGGGTTGAGCAATAGGGGGCGAACGGGGCATCTTGGACTCCGAGGCTGGGCGCCCCAGTCGGGACCGGAGGACGAGCGCGCCGGCGCCGCTGGTGCCCGGCAACTCGAGCCATTCTCACCGCAGCTCATAGCCCTCTCACAAATGGGGAGTACGACCTGGGACAGGAACTCGTCACTCTTCTGGTGACCGAACCAAAGGAGTCGCCTTGATGCCACTAACCCGACGTCGGCGTCGGTCCATCGTGTCGTGGAAGTTGGCGCGTGGCGTCGGGAGCATCGTGATGGTCATCGTGACCGCCGGCCTGGTCGGTGACGGGAGGGTGTCGGCCTCGGTCAGCATGACGCCCGAACGGGTGGCCGGCGGCCCGACCGGTAGCTACCTCGTTCCGGCGGGCATCCACAAGATCAAGCACGTCATCATCATCGAGCAGGAAAACCGCTCCTTCGACAGCTACTTTGGCACGTATCCCCGGGCCGACGGCATCCCGATGAAGAACGGCGTGCCGTCGGTCTGCGTCCCGAACCCCACGGGTGGGTGCACCGAACCGTTCCACGACACCGCCGACGTCAACGGCGGGGGGCCGCACAGCAAACGCTTCGCCGTCGACGATGTCGACGGTGGGGCGATGGATGGGTTCATCCGGTCCACCGTGGTTGCCCGCAAGCGGTGCCTGAACCAGGACGTTCCCGCCTGCACGAACGCGGCACCGCCCGACGTGATGGGCTATCACACAGCCGGGGAGATCCCGAACTACTGGAAGTACGCCGAAGACTTCGTTCTCGACGACCACATGTTCGAGCCGGTCAAGTCCTGGTCGTTGCCCGACCACCTGTACCTGGTGTCCGAGTGGTCCGCAAAGTGCGCCAAGGCGTCGCCGTCGAGCTGCGTGAACGCCATCGTCGGTCCGGAAGGGACTGCCCAGATGGAGACCGCCGTCGACCAAGCCCTCCAGACCGGGACCGCCAACGTCGTGGACGCTTGGACCGACATCACGTGGCTCCTCTATGCGAAGCACGTTTCCTGGGCCTACTACATCCAGACCGGGGACCAACCCGACTGCGAGAACGACGCGGCCGAGACGTGTCCACCCGTCCCTCAGAGCGCCTCGACCCCCGGGATCTGGAACCCGCTGCCCCTCTTCGAGGATGTCCAGAAGGACGGCCAGCTCAAGAACGTCCAGCCGCTGGAGCGGTACTTCGCCGCCGCCAAAGCCGGCACCCTGCCGGCCGTGACCTGGATCGCGCCCTCGCAGGCCGACAGCGAACATCCGCCGGCCAGCGTTCACCAAGGTCAGGCCTATGTCACCGCGTTGATCAACGCCGCCATGAAAAGTCCGGACTGGAACTCGACCGCCATCTTCTTGGAGTGGGACGATTGGGGTGGCTTCTACGACCACGTCGTGCCGCCGGCGATCGACCAGAACGGCTACGGCCTTCGGGTGCCGGCCATCGTGATCTCGCCCTACGCCAAGAAGGGCTACATCGACCGCCAGACGCTGTCGAGCGACGCCTACCTCAAGTTCATCGAGGACGATTTTCTGGGCGGTGCCCGCCTCAACCCGAGGACGGATCGCCGACCCGACCCGCGCCCCGATGTCCGGGAGGACGCACCTCAGCTCGGGACCCTGGCCATGGACTTCGACTTCAGCCAGCCACCGCGGCGCCCGATGCTGTTGCCGACCAATCCGCCGACGGACTCGCCGTCGATCCCCGCCTGGTTCCTCGGGAAGGGTCGTTGCGTCGGGTGCACGACGACCCCCCCGAGCGTCCAGCCCACCCAGTAGCGCCCGGCCGGAACGCGGGCGATCGGAGCCAACCGGAAGACCCAGGGACGGTTCCGGTCAAAAGGTCGGATTGGCGACGGGCGCGGTCGGCACCGCCCGGCGCGCACAGGCGCGAGGGTCCCAAGGGGCCGACCCAGGATTGGGCACGGACGGCGAGCCGATGGGCCCGGCCGTCTGCGAAGCGGTGACCGACGTCGTCGTCGGCGCCGGGGTGGTCGTCGAGCTCGCGCCGCCAGGCGCGGTGGTCGTGGTCCGCGCATCCGGTGAGCTGACGGTGAACTGGGTACCGGTGACCACGGTGACCTGGGCACCGTCAGCGATCTGAGTCGGGTCGTAGGCCAGGAGGATCGACCCGGTGATTGAGCGGGCGACCGCTTCGGCCGCCGCTTCGGCGGTCGCCGAATGGGATCCGTAGTAGACGACCGTCTCGGCCACGTCGCCAGTCGGCGAGGTGTCTCCCACCCCGACGGTATGGAACCCAAGGGCTCCCAACGCAGTAGCGGTGTCGGTCGCCTGGTTGGCGGTTCCCGATCCGTTCATGACCGAAACGGTCACCGACGACGGCCGGGGCAGCTTCTCACCAGTCATCGAGTCGACGCCGGGTCCGATCCCCAGCACCTGGTCGATGATGGCCTGGTCCTGCGATTGGACCGGGAACTCCACCTGGCCGTAGGCGGCGCCGCCGTAGATGAGGGTCCCGTCGACTCCGTTCGGGTCGGTCACCTCGGCGACTGGCAGCGTGAGCTGGGGCACTGAGTTGATGTCGACCGAGTGGAAGTCGAGCACCAGGTGGGCCATGTCGTTCACCGACCATGACTGGTCGAAGGTGAGGTCGCTCTTCACCGAATTGATCAAGCCGATGTCGCTGATGATGTTGGCGAGGTTCTTCTTGGCCGCAGCCGAGGCCAACACCCGGAGAAATTCGTGGTCTCGGCGTATTCGGGCCAAGTCGCTCTGAGCCTCCTGAGGCCAGTCCTCGGCGTAATGGTTGGTGGAGTCACCCTTGTACTGGAGATGTCGGGCCCGGACGACTTGCAGTGCTTGGGTCCCGCTTAGGTGCACGCATGCCGCGACCTGGACGTTCAAGCCTGACTCAGCGTCGAAGACCGACTCCGGGAAGGCCATGTTGATGCCCCCCAGCGCGTCGACGATGTTCGCAAACTGGTCGAAATTGAGCGAGACCGCATGCTGGATGGGGATACCGAGGTCTTCTTCGATTGACGCCACGACCTGAGAGATGCCTTCGACGAGCCCGGCATCGACCTTGTTGGGGCCGTTGCCCCGGGCATTCGGGACGAAGAGATCTCGGGGAATCGATAGAAGGGCAAGGCGGTGATGGGTGGGATCGACGTGCAAGATCATCATCACGTCGCTGTTCACCCCGTTCACCCCTTGGGAGCACAGTCCGTACGCAGGGTTCTGCACCGCGAGGGCGCACCTCGATGTCGATCCCACCATCAAGATGTTCTCGGTACCCGCCTCGGCGCCTCTGTTGAACGCCGAGTGCAACCCCGCCACCTGCACCCGGTTGAGGTCGTGCGTCAGGTAGTAGAGATATCCCGCTCCGCCGATCAGGAGGACAAGGAACCCAACCACGCCGATCTTGATGCCCCGACGCAACCGGGACGGGGGCTTGCGACGGCGTCGTGCTCGGCGCCTGCGTGCGGGTCCGGACCGAGCCATCTGATCGCCCAGGACGACCAGGCCGGGGTGGTCTGGAGGAGCGGCGTTCCGGGTGCCGGTCGGTCTCGCCGAGCTACTTCGCGACCGGCCAGTGGCCGGCTGCGCCGTCCTCGAGCCGAGTGCCTGCAGCGCATCGAGTCGGTTTGACCGGCCATGCCGGGGCCGACGAGCCATCGCCAGAGGCTAAGGCGCGAGGTCAGCGCGGTGGTGGCGCGGCGCGACCCATCGTCGTGGCCGGGGTAGAGCCGCGCTGAACCGATCGAAGCCCTCGGGCCGCCCCGGGGCGCCCTCTGGCTCGGACAACGAGCTTCTCCAGCAACTCGCCCCCTTCCTCATCCGAGGAGCGCCCGGTCGAGACTTGGCGCGAGGTGGGTGCAAATGGAGTGGCCGGTGGGCGGGTCCTCAGTGCTCGGCTCTACCTGCTCGACTACGCCAGGCTGAGCGGCCGGGTTGGCGCCGCGATCAGGTGAGGGTCGTCCTTCCAGTCCACGCCGGGCACGTCGACATAGAGCTCCACCTCGTTGCCGTCGGGGTCGGCGATGTAGAGGCTGTGCGTGACCGTGTGGTCGGAGGTGCCGAGCACGGTGGCGCCGGCCGCGACGACTCGGTCGAGCGCCGCCTTCAGCTCTTTGTCGCTGTTCCCGACCTTGAGTCCGAAGTGGTACAGGCCGATCCGGCGGCCCGTCGGAATGGGCGTGGCGCCCGGGCCGACCTCGATCAGCAACAGCTCGTGATGAGTCCGGCCGCCCGAGAAGGCCGCGTGGACGGCGTATGACGTCGGATACCACTGGCTCGCCCAGTCCTATTTCACCCAGGCGCTGCGTCTGGCCAAGGC
>JBOGFV010000122.1:0-4983 GCA_050743525.1 Acidimicrobiales bacterium | reverse complement strand
CAGAGCTTCAGGGTCGCGCCGCAGACCTCGTGGCCGTCTCCCGAGAGACATGCCGCCGCCACCGACGAGTCCACTCCCCCCGACATGGCGACCAGCACCCGCACCCTGCGAGTCTGCCATCGGGCGGCGCGGTGACGATCAGCTCCGGCCCCGGAGGGCCGCGACCGCCGCCGCGGTCGCGGCCACGGCGTGATCGACCTCCGCCGTCGTGGTGGTGAAGCCGAGGGTGAACCGGACCCCGGTCCGGGCATCGACCGGCGCGACACCCATGGCCAAGAGGACGTGGCTGGGCTCGACGGCGCCGCTCGCGCAGGCCGATCCGGCCGCCGCGAACACGCCGTCACGGTCGAGGAGGACGAGCAGCTCCTCCTGATCCAGGCGGGCGAAGCGGACATGGAGGTGGCCCGGCAGCGTCGACGCCCTCGGCGCGCTCTCGGTCACCCCGGCGATCGAACCGTGCAGGCCGTCGGCGAGCCGGTCGCGCAGGGCGCCGACCCGGGAGCACTCAGCTGCTCGAGTGCGTTCGGCGAGCCGCAGCGCCGCAGCCAGCCCTACGGCGCCGCCAACATCGTGGGTGCCGCTCCGGCGGTCCTGCTCCTGCCCCCCGCCGCGGAGCAACGGCACGATGCGGTGGGGCCTCCGCACCACCAGGGCCCCGACCCCCTTCGGCCCCCCGAGCTTGTGGGCGCTCACCGACACGAGGTCGCAACCCGAAGCCGCGGCCGCCAGGTCGACGTAGGAGGCCGCCTGCACTGCGTCGGTGTGCACGACGGCGCCCGGCGCGGCGCGGCGCGTCAGCGCCGCGACGGTCGCGATCGGCTGGATCGTCCCGACCTCGTTGTTGGCGGTCATCACCGAGACGAGGGCCGTCCTCTCGCCGAGGGCGTCGGCGAGATGGTCGAGGTCGACGACCCCCTCGGACGTGACACCCAACTCGGTCAGCTCGACCGCCCCGACGCCCAGCACTGCCGCCACGCCGCGGGCGACGGCCCGCATCGGCTCGAGCACCGCGGCGTGCTCGATGGCGGAGCAGACGGCGCCGATCGGCTCGCCGGCGCGTGCCGACGCGGCCAGGGTCCCGTACACGGCGAGGTTGTCGGCCTCGGTGCCTCCCGAGGTGAAGACGACCTCGTCGGGGCGGCCACCGAGCAGCGCCGCCACCTCCTCGCGGGCGTCTTCGAGGGCGAGCCGGGCGTCACGGGCGGGGCCGTGTGACCCCGAGGCGTTGGCGAAGCGCTCGGACCCGAAAGGGGCCATCGCCTCGGCGACCTCGGGCCGGAGCGGCGAGGTGGCGGCGTGGTCGAGGTAGGCGACCGGCGCCCGAACGCCGGTCACGGTGGGCTCACGCGATCCGGACGGCCTTGGCGTTGCAGAACTCCTTGATCCCGAGCTCGGACAGCTCCCGCCCGTAGCCGGACCGCTTGATCCCGCCGAAGGGCAGCTCGGGGGTTGACGACACCATGGCATTCACGAACACCATCCCCGCTTCGATCCCCTCGATGGCTCGCCGTTGCTCGTCCGGGTCGGTCGCCCAGACGCTCGAGCCGAGGCCGAACGTCGTCCGGTTGGCCATCCGGACCGCCTCGTCGATGTCGGTCACCCGCTCGATGATCGCGACCGGGCCGAAGATCTCCTCGTCGTAGGCGCACATGCCGGGGGCGACGCCCGAGAGCACGGTCGGTGGGTAGAACCACCCGTCTCCCGGGATGACCTCGCCGCCGCACTCGACGACCGCGCCGCGCTCGCGGGCATCGTCGACCTGCCCGGCGATCTCGGCCCGCTGGGACTCCGAGACGAGTGGGCCGACGTCGGTGCCGGGGTCCATCGGGTCCCCGACCGTGAGCGCCGCCATTGCGTCGACGAACGGTGGGACGAACCGGTCGGCGACCGCGTCGACGACGATGAAGCGCTTGGCCGCGATGCAGGACTGGCCGTTGTTCTGGACCCTGGCCGTGACGGCCGTCTTCACCGCCCGGTCCAGGTCGGCCGAGGGCAGGATCAGGAACGGGTCCGAGCCGCCCAACTCCAGCACGCATTTCTTGAGCGCGGCCCCGGCCGCCTTGGCGACGCTCCGACCGGCACCCTCGCTCCCGGTCAGGGTCACGGCCACGATCCGGTCGTCGGCGATCACACCCGCCACCCCGCCCGACGGGATGAGCAGCGTGCTGAAGGCACCGTCGGGGAATCCGGCCCGTCGGAAGACGTCCTCGATCAAGAGCGCTGACTGCGGGACGTTCGAGGCGTGCTTGAGCAGGCCCACGTTGCCGGCCATGAGCGCGGGGGCGGCAAACCGGATCACCTGCCAGAGCGGGAAGTTCCACGGCATCACGGCCAACACGGGGCCGAGCGGCTCCCACCGGATGAAGGAACGACCGGCTGCCGACTCGACTTCCTCCTCGGCGAGGAGGTGCTCGGCACGCTCCGCGTACCAGCGCATGCACATGGCGCACTTGGCCACCTCGGCCTTGGCCGACGCGAACGTCTTTCCCATCTCGGTGGTGAGCACCCGGGCGATGTCGGGCTGCTCGGCGTCGTAGAGATCGGCGGCCGACCGCATCCACGCCCCCCGGTCGGCGAAGGAGGTGGACCGGTAGGTCTCGAATGTGCGGGCCGCTCGCTCGAGCCTGGCGTCGACCTCGTCGCGCGAGTGCTCGTCGTAGGTTGCCTCGACGATCCCGGTCGCCGGGTTCAGCGTGGTGAACGCCATCGGTTCTCGCTCAGCTCGGCGCGGGCCGGCGCCGCGCTCAGTCCTTCGGCTTGCGACGCGGCTTGAGGGCGAACCACCAGATGCTTGCCATCGTGGCAAGGACGCCGGTCACGGCGGCAATGGGCTTGACCAGCTTGCGCGTCCGCTCCGCCATGGCCTCGACCTTACCCGCTGCCCACCCTGGCTCGGCGGGGGTGGAACCAGCGTTCGGGACACCCGAAGCCGGCGCACCGGACGACTAGGCCTTCTCGATCCATGCGCGCCCGGTCGCTTCGCCGAGCTCGATCGGGGACCCTGCGCCGGTTCCCGTGCCGTCGATCACCTCGACCGCGAGCACCTCTCGGGCCAGATCGTCGAAGCGCGCGGCGAGCCGGCCCGACCCTGCAAGGGTGAGCCGGATCCGGTCGGTCACCTCCAGCCCGGACTCCTTGCGGAGGTCTTGGATCTGGCGGATCGCGTCGCGAAGCGCTCCCCGGAGGACCAGGTCGTCGTCCAAGGCAACGTCGAGCGCCACGACCTCGGACCCCTCGCGCGACACCGCGTAGCCCTCCTGCCCCCGCACCCTCAGCTCCACGTCGTCGCTGCCGAGCTCCACGTCCCCGTCGGCGAGGTGCAGGGTGACCCGTTCGCCCCGCTCGATCGCGTCGGCGGCCGCCGCTCCGTCCAATGCCGCCAGCGCGGCCTTGGCCTCCTGGACCCTCGGCCCCAACCGGGGTCCGAGCACCCGGAAGTTGGGCACCACCTCGAAGCTGATCAGCTCCCCGAGCTCGTCTGCGATCTCGACCCGGTCGACGTTGAGCTCGCTGGCCACGATCCCGTCGAGCAGCGCCGGGGCGCGGGCCGGCAGGAAGACGAGGGCGCGGGCGAGCGGCTGGCGCACCTTGATCCCGGCCTCGGCCCGGGCGGCCCGGCCGAGCGACGACAGCCGACGGGCCTGGGCCATCTCGGCCTCCAGATCGGAATCGACCGCGGCGGCGTCGGGCGAGGGCCAGTCGGCCAGGTGAATCGAGTCGCTCTCGGCGGCCCCGGTGAGCTCTCGCCAGATGCGGTCGGAGGAGAACGGGCAGAAGGGTGCGGCGAGCAACGCCATCGTCACCAGCGCCTCGTGCAGAGTGGCGTGGGCCGCCAGGGTGTCGGTCTCGGGGGTGTCGGGGTCGGTGTGCCAGAACCGCCGGCGACTGCGGCGCACGTACCAGTTCGACACGTCGTCGACCAGCCGGGCGAACGCCGTCGCCGCCGGGTACGGCTCGTAGCCGTCGAGCCCCACGGTCATCTCGGCCGCGACGGAGGCGAGACGCGAGAGGAGCCACCGGTCGAGCTCGGGACGCTCGGCCCGCTCGGGGACGCGGGGGTCGGACGGGTCGAACCCGTTGGCCGCCGCGTAGGTGGTGAAGAAGCTGAAGGTGTTCCACAGAGTGAGGAGCGTCTCGCGCATCGCCACGTCGATGGCGCCCATCCCGGCCTGGGTCGGAGTCCACGGCGAGCCCTGGCTGAACATCCACCAGCGCATCGGGTCGGCGCCCCGCGTGTTGAGCACCTCCCAGGGGTCGAGCACGTTGCCGAGAGACTTGGACGCCTTGCGCCCTTGCGCGTCGACGATGTGGCCGAGGCAGACCACGTGGCGGTATGGCGAGGCGCCGAACACGAGCGTGTTCACGGCCAGCAGTGAGTAGAACCACCCGCGCGTCTGGTCGATCGCTTCGGAGATGAAGTCGGCCGGGAACGTGAATTGCTCAGTGGACCCGTCCCGGTACGGATAGCCGACCTGGGCGGCCGGCATCGACCCGGAGTCGAACCACGTGTCGATGACCGGCGCGATCCGGCGGGCCTCCTCGGGCTCGGCGCCCGGGCACGCCGGGCACGGGAAGGTCACCTCGTCGATCACCGGCCGGTGTGGGTCGAGGCCCGATAGGTCCCGGCCGGTCAGCCCGGAGAGCTCGGCCAGTGAGCCGATGCAGGTGAGGTGGCCCGATGGGCAGCGCCAGATCGGCAGGGGCGTTCCCCAGTACCGGTCCCGCGACAGCGCCCAGTCCACGTTGTTGGCCAGCCACTCGCCGAAGCGACCCTCCTTGATGTAGCCGGGGTGCCAGTCGATGGTCTCGTTGGCGGCCAGGAGGTCGTCCTTGCGCGTCGAGGTGGCGATGTACCACGACGGCTTGCCCCAGTAGATGAGGGGCGTCCGGCACCGCCAGCAGTGCGGGTACGAGTGCAGGTAGGGCATCCGGCGAACCAAGATCCCGGCGGCCTCCAGCGCGTCGTTGATGTCGTGGTTGGCC
>JBOGFV010000121.1:0-6207 GCA_050743525.1 Acidimicrobiales bacterium | reverse complement strand
GACCGCCAACCGTTCGGGTCTCAAGCGGGCCGAGACCTTGTGGCGGGCGATCGGGCGGGCGACGGTTCTGCACGAGGTCCGGCCCGACCTCCCGCTCGTGATCATCACCACCGACCGGCCCGGCAAGGGAACCGCGGGCCGGGTGGCCCTTGAGGCGGTGACCGGCGCTGACCGGCCGGTGTTCGACGTGGTGGGGCTGCTGGAGCCGGCCGACCGCGAGCGTCTGGCCGAGCTGGCGACCGGGAGCAGCCCCACGCGCTGAGATGGCTTCGGAGCGAACCTTCGTCACCGAGCTGGCGACCGGCCTCGGCATGCTGGGCGACGACGACCTGGACACCGTGGTCGGTCGCCGGCCGGCTGAGTTCGTCAATCTCGCCGTCGACGACTGGGACCGCCTCCAGGACCTGTGGGCGCGCCACCAGTACGGGGGCGAGTTCATCGGCGGATTCCTCAACGGCCGGGCCTTCCTGGAGGCGCCGGACGCGCTGAACGGCCGCCCGCCCCGGATCGTGGAATGGACGGGTGGCCGCCGTCCCCCGGGCGACGAGGTCGTGCCGTCGGACCTGCGGGTCGACCACGTCTACCTGGTCAGCTGCAAGTACCTGTCGGGCATCCTGCACAACCCGAGCCCGGCCCGGCTGGTCGACGGCCTGCTCGGCCAGGGCCCGGTCGAGGATGCCCGCGACTGGTACGAGCGCGTCGCGCCCGCTCAGTACCAGCGCCTCTACGAGGCCTGCGCGGCGGGCTCCCCCGAGCTCCCGGCGTCGGCGTCCGAGCTGACCACCGCACAGCGCCGGGCCCTCTCGAGCACCTTGGACGACGGCTGGCCGGCCGGTGGCCTCGAGGCCTACGAGTGCCTGTGCCGCGCCGTCTCGGAGGCGACCGCCTCGGCCTGGGACCGGTTGATCCGCGGCGCCAACGCCGAGACCGTCATGTGGAGGCTGCTGCGCATCGGCTCGGCCCCGTACTACGTGCTCGGATCCAACCGGGCCGGCGCGATGCGGCTCCGGATCGACACGCCGTGGGACTGGCGGCAGCGCTACAAGCTGCGCAGGCTTCAGATCGACCCGCAGGTCGGCGGCCAGCCCCGGGTCGCGTGGTCGATCGCCTACGAGCAGCACGGCTCTGACGAGGAGCGCTTCGTGCGGGGCCACGTCGAGATCCGCTGGAGCCACGGCCGGTTCGCCCAGCCCCCCGAGGCCAAGGTGTACCTCGACTCGCGCCACCAGGACGTCCCCGGGTACCACTCCTTGTAGGGTGCGCGCCGGCGCACAATGACCATCGGACCGGTTGACCACCTCGTCGTCGCGGCGATCCGTGCCGCGCTCCTCGACGGGGGCTGAGCGGGATGCCCGAGGTCCGCTACGGCACCGGCCCGGCCCGCTGGGTCCTCCTCGCCACCGTGCTCGGGTCCGGGATGGTCTTCTTGGACGGGACAGTCGTCAACATCGCCATCCCGGCGATCGGCCGCGACCTGCACGCGGGGATCTCGGGCGTCCAGTGGGTGCTCGACGCCTACCTGGTGGTGCTCTCGGCGCTCCTCCTGCTGGGCGGCAGCCTGGGCGACCGCTACGGGCGCCGCCGGGTCTTCTTGGTCGGCCTGGTCGTGTTCACCGCCGCGTCGGCGCTGTGCGGGGTCGCCCCGGACCTCGGGCTCCTCATCGCCGCCCGCGCGCTCGAGGGGGCCGGCGGCGCGCTGCTGGTGCCCGGCAGCCTGGCCATCCTCTCGTCGGCGTTCCAAGCCGAGGACCGCCGCCGGGCCATCGGCGCGTGGTCGGGGCTGGCCGGGATCTCGACCGCGATCGCCCCGTTGGTCGGCGGCTGGCTGACCGACTCGGTCAGCTGGCGGGCCATCTTCTTCCTCAATGTGCCGCTGGCCCTCGCCACCGTCGTGGCGATGCGCCATGTCCCCGAGACCCGCGACGATTCGGCGACCGGACCCCCCGACGCCCTCGGCTCGATCGCGGCGTCGCTGGCCCTGGCTTCGATGACCGCCGGGCTGATCGAGAGGGTCTGGTGGCTGGAGGGGGCGGCCGCGGTCCTGGTGGTCGCGTTCGTGGTGGTCGAGCGGCGGGCCCGGAACCCCATCCTCCCCCTCGAGCTGTTCGGCTCCCTCCAGTTCACCGGGGCCAACCTGACCACCCTGGCCGTCTATGGCGCGCTCGGCGGCTTCATGTTCCTGGTCGTGCTCAACCTCGAGCTGGTGATGGGCTACTCGGCGGTGTCGGCCGGCGCCGCCATGCTGCCGATCACCGGCCTGATGCTGGCGCTGTCGCCCCGCATGGGGCAGCTGGCCCAGCGCATCGGGCCGCGCCTGCCCATGACCCTCGGCCCGCTGGTGGTGGCGGGCGGCACCCTGCTCCTCGTCCGCGCCGTCCCGGGTCACTCCTACGCCTCGGGCGTGCTCCCCGGGGTCGTGGTGTTCGGCCTCGGCCTCGCCATCACGGTCGGCCCGCTCACCGGCACGGTGCTGGCCGCCGTCGACCAGCGCCACGTCGGCGCGGCGTCCGGGGTGAACAACGCCGCCTCCCGGGTGGCCGGGCTGATCACGGTGGCGGTGCTGCCCGAGGTCACCCACATGGGGGCGGGCCTCACCCGCGCCTCGGTGTCGGCCGGCTACCACGGCGCCATGGTGATCAGCGGCGTCATCGCGGCGGTCGGCGGGGCCATCGCGTTCGTCACCATCCGCTCGGCGGTCGGGGTCATGCCGACCGCCCAGCCGGCCCTCCAGCAGCCGTGCCACGACCCGTGCCGGGCCGAGCCCGGTGGCGGCGCCCTCTCCTCGGCGGCCTGATGGGACCGGATCAGCCTGATCTGGCAGGCTGATCTCCGAGCCGCCAGGCGGTGACGACGGTCGCCGTTGTCCACCGCAGGGCCCAGATCGCCCGACGGACCGGACGCCCTGCCGATCGGCCTTCCCGGGGCCGCGCCCTCTGGGTGTCACTCCTGTGACGGATTGAGGCCCCGCCGGCTCGTGTTCGGAAGCCGGCTTGGTCAGCGGCGCGTCAGTCCTTGGTCTCCTCCCCGCGGAGCTCCCAGAGGTTGCCGGCCGGGTCCCGGCAGTTGACCACTTTGGGGAACCCGGCGCGCTCGAACGCGTCGAACTCGACCGCGACGGCCCGGAGGCGACCTTCCACCGCGGTGAGCTCGGTCCCGAACTCGATGGCGACGTGCGCCCGGGCCGCCGGTCGGTGGTCTGGATCGGCGCTCAGGTGGATCTGCCGCCCGTCCTCGGACTCGTACCAACGGGCTCCCATGGCCTTCAACCCGTCGTCGAGCTCCACCGGCCGATAGCCGAGCGTGTCGACGAGGAAGGCAACCTCAGCCTCGACCAAGTCGGGCGGGACACCGAGGTTGACGTGATGGAAGCGGGCCATCGGCCAACCCTACGCTCCGATCCGCGCCGCGGCCGGGGCTCGACGCGGTCGGCCCCTCGATCGACGACGCTGGCCATCGGCGCGATGGTGGCCGGGCCGGCCGTCCGGGTCCGGACGGGCCAAACCAACGGGGGTGGTGGTGCTCGAAGGCGAGAAGATCCTGATCACCGGGGCCGGAGGCAAGATCGCATTCCCGATCGCCCGTGCGCTGGCGGCGCGCAACGAGGTCTGGGGCGTCGCCCGGTTCACCGATCCCGCCGATCGAGCCCGACTGGCCGAGGCGGGGTAAGCACGTTCGCGCTCGACGTCTCGAGCGGCGACTTCTCGACGCTGCCGGCCGACTTCGGCTACCTCTTTCACGCCGCGACCGCCGACGGCACCGAGGACTGGCCGTACTGCCTGGAGACCAACTCCCAGGCCTCCGGTGACCTGCTCTTCCACTGCGCGGCAGCCAAGGGCTTCGTCTACTGCTCGACCGGTTCGATCTACCAGTACCAGGGCCAACGGCCGCTCAAAGAGGACGATCCGCCCGGCGTCCCGCTCCGGAGTGCCTACAGCTTCTCCAAGGTGGCCGCCGAGGCCGTGTGCGGCTGGGTGTCGCGCCGGTTCGGCATCCCGCTCACCGTCATCGGCATCTGCTCGACCTACGGCCCGCTCGGGGGTGCCCCCGCCGACCGGCTGGAGCGGATCCTCGAGCGCCGGCCGATCGCGCTCCACCCGGACCGCCCCAACCACTTCAACCCGATCTACGAGGACGACTACGTCGCGCTCGGGATCGGCGCGATGGAGGTGGCGCAGTCGCCGCCCCTGGTCGTCAACTGGGCCGGCAGCCAGACCGCGAGCGCCGAGGACTACTGCACCTACATGGGCGAGCTCGTGGGGGTGGAGCCGATCTTCGAGTACACCGCGGCCGCCCACACCCCGCTCTGGCCCGACGTCACGAGGATGCACGAGGTGCTCGGCCGGACCACCGTCGACTGGCGGGACGGGTTCCGGCGCATGATCGAATCCCGCCATCCGGAGCTCCGGCTGTCGTCGCGTCCCGCGGGCTGAGGAGTGGCGGGACGTCGCCCTCTGAGCAGGTGGCGGGTCCAGTCGTAGGGGGCCACGGTGGAGAAGGGCGCCGGCCAGGACGGGCCCGACACCATCGTCGGCCCACCGTCGCTTGAGCGCCGCCCGCGGCCCGAGCGCGGTCTCGACGGGGTCTCCGTCGAGGAAGAGGAACGTCAGTCGCACCACGAGCCTCCTCGGCTGTGTGGGTGCGTGAGCAGCTCCACCCTTGCCTGGGAGGCAGAGCTCAGGCGGGGGTCTCTCGCGTCAACAAGGTCCGTGGTCAGAACGACTAGGCGCCCGAGTGGTCGGCCGTGTGCTCGGCCGCCGCCTTGGCCAGGATGTCCAGCTCCTCGACCAGGTAGCCGGCCAGGGCGTCGATGTCGGGCACCAGTTCGCGGCACGCCACCAGCCCGAAGTGCAGCCGCCCGAGGTAGCCGACGAGCGTGATGTTGAGGCCCTGGCCGTCGGTGATCACCGATACCGGGTAGTGGGCGAGCATGCGGGCCCCGCCCATGTACACGGGGATGTTCGGCCCCGGCACGTTCGAGATGCACACGTTGAACGGTGGGACCCGGTGCAGCACCCCGGTCGCGAACACCACCCGGGCGGCCCGGGCGATCAGGGCCGGCGGGGCGAAGTCGGTGATGCTGTCGACCAGGCCCTGGGGGATGGCGGCCTGCTGGGACTTGGCCCGCTGGGTCGCCTCGTGGGCGACCTTGACCCGCTCCTCGGGATCGTCGAGATGGGTGGGCAGCTTGGCCAGCATGGCCGAGACCTTGTTGCCCATGGCGCCCTTGCTGGCCTCGTCGCGCACCGACACCGGGATCATCGCCACCAGCGGGGAGTCGCTCAGCGCGTCGTGGTCGGCCAGCCACCGGCGCAGCGCGCCGGCGCACATCGACATGACCACGTCGTTGACCGACACGCCGTAGGCGTTCTTGACCGCCTTCACCGTGTCGAGGTCGACGCTGCGGAAGGCGACCCGGCGGTGCGCGGTGATCGGCCGGTTGAACGGGGTCGTCGGCGCCCGCCCGGCCATCGACGGGATGACGCCGCCGTCGCCCCGGCCGAGGCCGAGCACCCCGCCGACGAACGACGACAGGGCCGGAGCGAGGGTGGGCAGCATCCGCACGGCGCTGTTGACGATCTTCACCAGCTCGACCGGCCGCTGGGTCAGTCGGGCGGCCGCCCGGGCGGCCAGGGCCATCGGGTTGGGCGGGGGGTCCGGCCGCCATTCGGTCTCGGGCGGCAGCTCCCGGCCCTCCGGGGTCAGGTCGAGCAGGATCGTGAGCAGCTCGGCCCCCGAGACCCCGTCGATGGCCGAGTGGTGGAGCTTCGTGTAGACGGCCAGCCGGTCGTCGGCCAGGCCGGTGATCAGGTAGATCTCCCACAGCGGCCGGCGCCGGTCGAGCGGGCGGGCGTGCAGCCGGGAGATCTGCTCGGTCAGCTGGGTGTCGGAGCCCGGGTGCGGCAGCGCGATCTCTCGGACGTGGTACTCGATGTCGAAGTCGGAGTCGTCCATCCAATACGGCTGGTCGAGCCCGAACGGCACGTGGATGAGCCGGCGCCGCAGCACCGGCACGAGCGCGATCCGCTGGGCCATGAGCTTGGTCAGGGCCTCGAGGTCGAGGCGCCGGGGCGCTTCGGTGGGGTCCAGGATGCACACCCCGCCCACGTGCCCGGTCGAGTTGGCCGTCTCCAGCGCCAGGAATGCCGCGTCCAGCCCGGTCAGTTGCTGCATGGTGGCCCCTCCTCAGGGAGCGGCGTGGCTGGCCAG
>JBOGFV010000120.1:0-3115 GCA_050743525.1 Acidimicrobiales bacterium | reverse complement strand
ATATCTACCTGCACCGCTTGGATCAGGCGTGGCAGGACGGTGGCGGCGTTGGGGTGCTGGTGCGCTACTGCGATGATCTTGTGGTGTTGTGCCGCTCGGAGAAGGAGGCCGAAGCCGCCCTTGGGGCGCTGACGGCGATCCTTCACGGGCTCGGACTGGAGCCGAAGGCATCAAAGACCCGGATCGTGCACTTGGTGGAAGGAGGCGAGGGGCTGGACTTCCTCGGTTTCCATCACCGCTGGGTGTCGAATGGGTCGTCTCGGTCCCGCCACCATGTCAGCTTCCTCGCCCGCTGGCCCACGAGACAGGCGATGCAGCGTGCCCGAGATCGCATCCGTCAGATGACGATGCGAAGTCGGGTCCTGGTGCCGACCGAAGAAGTCGTGGGGAGCCTCAACCGGTTCCTGCGGGCCTGGGCCGGGTTCTTTCGTTACGGGAACTCGTCCCAGCCCTTCATCGACATCAGGTGGTATGCCCAGATGCGCCTGGCACGTTTCGTGGCTAAACGCCACGGGCGGCGCCCGGCGTTTGGCCGCTGGGTGGTCGGGGTCGCCTCGCCCAACCAGCTCGGTCTGGTCAGCCTGTCCGGACTCGTCATTGCGCCACGGCCGAACCGGCCGTGGCGGGGAAAGACGAATGCCTCCGGTGAACGGCGTCGGTGAGCTGGGTGCGGGAGAACCGCATGCCCAGTTCGACGGGCGGGTGCTGGAAACGGGGTGACCCGGTCGGCCATCTGCGGGTCCCAGGTCGGTGTGCTGAGAACGCCACCACGATGACCTGGTCGGGACCCAGCCGACCGATCAGTTGCTACCGCGCCAGCGCTCGACCCAACACACCTTTCGGGCGCGCCGGGCCCATGGCCGACACGGAAGCTTCATAGGCTTCCTTCCGGCTATGAGCACCAGCGCACGGAAAGCGGTCAGCCACAAGATCAGGGCCTGGCACCTCAACCGCCGCAGTGGGTCGGACCTGTCGGGCCTGGCCCGGGACATCAACGCCCAGGTCAGAGGCTGGATCAACTATTACGGAGCCTTCTATCGCTCCGAGTTGTACTCCCTCGCAATGCGCATCAACGAACACCTCGTTCGCTGGGCCATGCAGAAGTTCAAGCGGCTGCGGAATCAACCGACCAGGGCCTGGGCGATGCTGGACGCTGTTCGACAGCACCGTCCTCGCCTCTTTGCGCACTGGTATTTGCTTCCACGCACCGACAACCGACTTGTGGGGGCCGGATGAGGCGAGAGTCTCACGTCCGGTCCTGCGAGAGCGGGAGGGTGCGATTCCCTCCCGCTACTCACCAAAATCGCACGCACGGATTGAAAGGAGAACGGGGAAACAGGCTCGCCATGCGAGCACTGCGCCCCTGACTACCAATGGCCGAGCCACCGCCCGAACGGCCTGCGACCGACGCGCCGCCCGACCGCCGGATCGTCCGGGTCGGGCGCACGCTTCGGATCCCGAGCGACGAGATCGAGTGGCGGGCCACCACCTCGGGTGGCCCCGGCGGACAACACGCCAACCGGTCCAACACCCGCGTCGAGGTCCGCTTCGACGTGACCGCTTCGAAGAGCCTGGGCCCGCGGCAACGAGCGCGGCTGCTCGAGCGGATCGGGCCGGTCGCCCAGGCCACCGCCGGCGAGTCCCGTTCGCAGGCCCGCAACCGCCAGGTCGCCCTCGACCGGCTGGTGAGCAGGCTGTCCGAGGCGCTCCGGACCCCCCGACCCCGCCGGGCCACGGCGCCGACCAAGGGGGCCACCGAGCGACGGTTGGCGGAAAAGCGGTCCCGATCCGAGGTGAAGCGCAACCGGGCCCGGCCGGGCCCCGAGGACTGATCTAACGGGCCGCCGCGGCGTCCTCGGCGGCGTTGTTGATGGCGAGCCTCGACGCGTGGCCGGTCGTCCACACGTCCTCGAGGAAAGAGATGATCTCGGCGGTCACCCGCTCGGGGCGCAGCCGCAGCTCGAGGATCGAGCGGGCCTCGACGAACCGGGTGTCGGGCATCTGGGCGGACAGCCGCGCCGCGTCGCCGAGCGGGTGGAGCCGGTCGGAGCTGTGGCCGATCACGAGCGCCGGAGTCGTCATCGAGACCCGCTCGGAGACGGTCGGGGCGACCGGGCCGACCACCACGCCCTTCAGCACCGCCGCGATGTCATCGGGGTCGAGACCGAGCGGTCCGAGCGCCGAGCCGAGGACCCCGAGCCGGTCCCGCGGCACCCGGCGGGCCAGACGGAGGAGCAATCGAATCACCGGCGCCGCGTAGCTGACCGCGAAGAGGAGGGGGGCGAAGATCAAGAGGGCGGCCGGCACGGCCTGCTCGAGCACCGGCATTTCGAGGATCATGCCGGTCAGCCGCTCGGGGGCGATCAGCGCCAGCTGGAGGGCGACGTCGGCGCCGAGCGACATCCCGCCCACCACGGCCCGCTCGACCTCGAGCTCGTCCAACAGCCGGACCACCCGGTGGGCGTAGGAGTCCATGCGGTGCAGCGCGATGGAGTGGGGCTTGTCGGAGCGTCCGTGGCCCGGCAGGTCGAGGAGGATGACCCGGTATCCCGCCTTGGTGAGGTCCTCGGCCAGCCGGTGGTTCACCGACGAGTCCATGAGGATCCCGTGGAGGTACACCACGGTCCGTTCTCCCTTGCCGAACACCTCGTAGGACATCGACACGCCGTCATCGAGGAAGCTCCGCAGCTCGTGGGGCATTGGTCGTCATGATTCCACGGCGGCTCGCCGGTCGTCCGGTTCGGGAGCGTTCGCCCAGCTCAGGAGCTGAGTCGGTGCGATGCCGCCTCGAGCGCCTGTTCCACGACCCGTTGGGACTCGGGGCGCCGGTCCTCGCCGACGCCGTGCAACGCCGTCAGCGTGGCGAATCCGGCTCCGATCAGCGCGGCGTCGTCGGCCGGGTCCTCGCCGGTCGTGTCGCCGAGCGAGGGGATCGCGGTGCCGCGGACCAGCTCGACGATCCCGGCAGAAGGGCTCAACATCCGCGCGTTGGCGTCCTTCACGATGCCGACGTCGCCGATTTGCCCGGCCACGACCCCCCGCAGCTCGGCCAGGGGGAGGGTCGGGACGTTGAGGTTGAGCACCGTCCGAGGCGGCGCATCGAGCGCCGCCGGCG
>JBOGFV010000119.1:0-8580 GCA_050743525.1 Acidimicrobiales bacterium | reverse complement strand
CCACATCGAGGATCACCTCGAGGCCGGCCCGGTGCAGGGTCCTGACCATCGACTTGAACTCGCTCACCTGCTCGCCGAGCCCGCCGGTGGCGTAGCCGACGTGGGGGGCCAGGAAGGCGATCGAGTTGTAGCCCCAGAAGTTGGTCAGGCCCCGCTCGACCAGGTGGCGGTCGGCCACGAAGTGGTGGACCGGCATCAGCTCGACCGCGGTGACCCCCAGGCCGAGCAGGTGGTCGATCACCGAGTCGGAGGCCATTCCGAGGTAGGTGCCGCGCAGGTGCTCGGGGACGCCCGGGTGCCGCATCGTCATCCCGCGCACGTGGGCCTCGTAGATGACGGTGCGGTTCCAGGGTGTGTGCGGGGCCCGGTCGTCGCCCCAGGTGAACGCGGGGTCGATCACCTGGCCCTTGGCCATCCGGGCCGCCGAGTCGCGCTGGTCGAGCGACAGGTCCTCGGACCGGTCGCCGATCGTGTAGCCGAACAGCTCGTCGGACCACTGGATCGGCCCGGTCACCGACTTGGCGTAGGGGTCGATGAGCAGCTTGGCCCGGTTGAACCGGTGGCCGTGCTCGGGGTCGTGGGGGCCGTCGACCCGGTACCCGTACAGCGCGCCCGGCCGGACGTCGGGCAGGTAGGCGTGCCAGACCCGGTCGGTGGTCTCGGTCAGCGACACGGTGGCCGACGGCGCGCCGGCCTCGGCGTCGTCGAACAGGCACAGCTCGACGCCGGTGGCGTGCTCGGAGAACAGCGCGAAGTTGACCCCGCCGCCGTCCCAGGTCGCCCCGAGCGGGTGGGGGCTGCCCGGCCAGACCCTCACGGCTCCCCCGCCGGCCGGGCCGGGTCGGACCGGTACAGGCAGAAGGCCCACGGCCCGAGCTCGAGAGGCTCGCCCGGATGGCAGACCTCCGGCGCTGTCTTGCCCTGGCCGCCCAGGTCGGGGTCGGCCGAGTCGAGCAGCCGTCGCCAGCTCACCTGGCCGGGTGGCGCCGCGCCGGTCGCGAGGGCCGGCATCGCGATCGTCGTCGGGGACCCCGAGACGTTGAAGAGCGCGGCGATGCCGCCGTCGGGGTGACGACGACTGAGGGTGAGGACCGGTCCGGCCACCGAGGCCGCCACCTCGGAGCGACCCGAGCGGGCCAGGGCCGGCTCGCGGCGGCGCACGGCGATGAGGCGGCGGTGCAGCTCGAGAAGGGCCCGATGGCTCCCGGCCCGGGAGAGCGAGCGGTCCGGCACCGCCGCCGCGAAGGTCGACTGGGCGACCGGGTCGAGCGGCTCCTGGTCGAAGCCGAAGTGGCGCATCTCGGCGGCCCGGCCCTCCCGCACGGCCCGGTTCAGCGTCTCGTCGCGGTGGTCGACGAAGTAGGGGAACGGCGCCGTCTCGCCGTACTCCTCGCCCATGAACAGGAGCGGCACGCCCGGAGCCAGGAGCACCAGGGCGGCGGCCAACCGCTGGCGGTCGAGCTCGACCAGGGTCGAGAGGCGCTCGCCACGGGGCCGGTTGCCGATCTGGTCGTGGTTCTGGGCGAAGATCACGAAGCGCTCGGGCTCCAAGAAGCCGCTCGGGGCCCCGTGGCGCCGGCCCCGGTACTCGGAGTGCTCGCCCTGGAGGGTGAACCCCCCGTTGATCGCCCGGGCCAGGTCGTCGAGCTGTCCGAAGTCGACGTAGTAGCCCATCCGCTCGCCGGTCAGCGCCCCGTGCAGGGCGTGGTGGAAGTCGTCGTTCCACTGGGCGTCCATGCCCAGGCCGGCCGCCGCCCGCGGGGTCACCACCCAGGGATCGTTGTCGGCGCTCTCGGCGATGAGCGGGCACGGCCGACCCAGCCGCTCGGCCAGGTGCGCGGACAGCGCCGTCAGCTCGGCCAGGAACGGGGTGGCGGTCCCATCGACGATCGAGTGGATCGCGTCGAGGCGCAGCGCGTCGACGTGGAAGTCGACGAACCATTGGGTGACGGTGGCCAGGAAGTAGGCCCGGACGTGGTCCGAGCCCCGGCCGTCGAAGTTGAGCGCCGGGCCCCACGCCGTCGTGTAGCGCTCGGTGAAGTAGGGCCCGAAGTCGCCGAGCACGTTGCCGACTGGGCCGATGTGGTTGTAGACGACATCGAGGATCACGGCCAGACCGCGGCCGTGGCATTCGTCGACGAAGCGCTGGAGGGCGGCGGGCCCGCCGTAGGTGTCCTGGACCGAGAACGGGAGCACGCCGTCGTAGCCCCAGTTCCGGGCGCCCGCGAACTGCGAGATCGGCAGAAGCTCGATGGCCGTGATGCCGACGTCGACGAGGTGGTCCAGCCAGCCGACGGCGCTGTCGAGCGTTCCCTCGGCGCTCGCCGTGCCGACGTGCAGCTCGCAGAGGACGTGCTCGAACAGCGGGAGCGGCCGGTACTGGTCGTCGCGCCACCGATGCGCGGCGAGGTCGACCACCTCGGAGGGTCCGAGGACGCCCTCGGGCTGGTGGCGCGAGGCCGGGTCGGCCAGCGCGGCACCGCCGTGGAGCACGTAGCGGTAGCGGCTGCCGGCCGGGCAGTCCTCCACGACCCCGTGGTGGTAGCCCTGGTCACCGCGTTCGAGGGCCTCGGTCCGGCCGTCGCCGAGGCGCACCGAGACCGTCTCGGACCGGGGCGCCCAGACCACGAAGCGGGTCCGGCCGCCCCCGAGAGGCGACGCGCCGAGGGCCGGGACCGCCGATGATCGCGCGGCTGGATCGGGGCTGTTCAACGGTGGTCGCTCGACGCTCGGTGGGCCCGGTCGGTCACTCCGGCGTGAGGAACAGGCAGCCGAGCGGGGGGACGGTGATCGTAACGAGGCTCGGTCGGCCGTGCCAAGGCACCGGTTGGGCGCTCACCGCGCCGAGATTGCCCTGGCCGCTCCCCCCATAGATGGTCGCGTCGCTGTTCAGGAGCTCGACCCACCGGTCCCCGTCGGGCACCCCGATCTGGACGTTGTGCCTCGGCACCGGGGTGAAGTTGCACACGACCAGGACGGGCGGGCCCTCACCCCGGCGCAGGAACGCGATCGTCGAGGTGCCGGCGTCCTCGGCCACCCACTCGAACCCCGACGGCTCGGCGTCGCGCTGGTGCAGCGCCGGGGTGTCCCGGTAGACCCGGTTGAGGTCGCCGACCCACCGGGCCATCCCGGCGTGACCGGGGTCGTCGTAGAGCCCCCATTCGAGGCCGCTCTCGTGGTCCCACTCCCGCCAGGCCCCGAACTCGGCTCCCATGAAGAGCATCTTCTTGCCCGGCTGCGCGAACTGGTATCCGTACAGCAGCCGAAGGTTGGCCAGCTTCTGCCAAACGTCGCCGGGCATCTTCTCGAGCATCGAGCCCTTCCCGTGCACGACCTCGTCGTGGGAGAGGGGGAGCACGAAGTGCTCGTCGAACGCGTACAGGGCCCGGAAGGTCAGCCCCCCGTGGTGGAAGCGGCGGTGGATCGGGTCGTGGGCCATGTACGCGAGGGTGTCGTGCATCCAGCCCATGTCCCACTTGAGGCCGAAGCCGAGGCCGCCCGCGAACACCGGGCGCGACACCCCCGGCCAGGCCGTCGACTCCTCGGCGATCACCTGCACGTCGGGGTGGTCCTCGTAGATGCCGATGTTGAGCTGCTGGAGGAACGCCACCGCGTCGAGGTCCTCACGCCCGCCCCGCTCGTTGGGCGTCCACTCCCCCGCCTTGCGCGAGTAGTCGAGGTACAGCATCGAGGCCACGGCGTCGAACCGCAGCGCGTCGGCGTGGTAGGCGGACAGCCAGTGCTCGGCCGAGGAGGCCAGGAAGCTGCGCACCTCGTGGCGCCCGTAGTTGAAGACGTAGCTGTTCCAATCCGGGTGGATGCCCCGCTGGGGGTCGGCGTGCTCGTAGAGGTGGGTCCCGTCGAAGCGCCCGAGCGCGAACGCGTCGGTCGCGAAGTGCGAGGGCACCCAGTCGAGGATCACGCCGATGCCGGCCCCATGCAGCTCGTCGACGAGCCCCATGAGGTCCTGGGGCGTGCCGTAGCGGCTGGTCGCCGCGAAGAACCCCGTCACCTGGTAGCCCCACGAGCCGTAGAAGGGGTGCTCCATCAACGGCAGGAGCTCGACATGGGTGAACCCGTGGCCGCGCACGTGGTCGATGAGGCGCGGGGCCAGCTCCCGGTAGCCGGGCAGCCGTGAGCGGTCCGCGGGGTCGCGCCACCAGCTCCCCAGGTGGACCTCGTAGACGCTGACCGGGCTGGCCAGCGACACCCGCTGGCCACGCGTCCGCATCCACTCCGAGTCGTGCCAGTCGTAGTCGAGATCCCAAAGGACCGATCCGGTCTTGGGTGGGGTCTCGGCCATGAACGCGACCGGGTCGGCCTTCTCGAGACGTTCGCCGCTCGGGGTCGTCAGCGCGTACTTGTAGACGTCGCCGCGCCGGGCCGTCAGCACCGAGCCCTCCCAGATGCCGGAGGATCCCAGGGCCTCCAGCGGGTGGCCCCGGCGATCCCAGTCGTTGAAGTCGCCGATCACCGACACGGTGGCGGCGCTCGGCGCCCACACCGCGAAGCTGGCCCCGTCCTCGGGCCGGCCCCCGAGGCGCGCGCCGAGCTTGCCGGCCAGCCCGCGGTGGGTGCCTTCGTTGAACCAGAACAGGTCGGCCTCGCTGAACCGGCTGGCCGCCGCGAGTGGGCTCGAGGGTTCGGGGGGGCTCATCGGACGAACATCTCCTGGGGCTCGGCCGGCAGCTCGCGGCCCCGGTCGACGAGGGCCAGCAGGGCCGCGATGTCGGGGTCGGTCCGGGCCGCCTCGAGGCTGACCGCGGCCCGGTGGGTCCAGTTCCCGGCCTCGGTCCCGGTGCCGGGCCGGTTCTCCTGCTCGCGCTCGCCCCACAGGTCGGCCAGGTCGACCTGCACCAGATCGGCGGCGCTGGCAGCCAGGTGCCCGAGACAGCCTTCGAGCGCGGCGCGCTCGGTTGGATGGTCGGGCCGATCGGTCCCGTTCCAGCGTCCCGTGGCGGCGAGGTCGGCGGCCAGCGCGGCCCGCCACTGGGCTCGCTCGTCGCGCCCCTGAGGGTCCGGCTCTCCCAGCGCGGCCGTCACATTGGGCTCGCCGGCGCTCGCGCCCCGGTAGTACGCGGCGAAGCGCGGCACGTCGTGGGTGGCCCACGACGCGATGCACTGCTCGGGCGGCTCGGGCAGCGGGTCGTCGGGCCGGGTCTTGAACTCGAGCACCCAGGAGCGCAGCATGCCTTCCCTGGCCATGGTCGCCCGAACGTGGTCCTCGACGGTGCCGAGGTCCTCCCCCACCACCACCGCGCCGACCCGGTGGGCCTCCAGCGCCACCAGCGCGTGCAGAACCTCGGCGTCGTAGCGGACATAGGCGCCGTGCGGCGCGTCGAACCCCTGCGGGATCCAGAACAATCGGTGCAGGCCCATCACGTGGTCGACCCGCAGCGCCGCCGCGTTGGCGAAGGCGACCCGGAGGGTGTCGATCACATAGGCGTAGCCCTGGGCCTCGAGGCCCCGGGGATGCAGCGGCGGGAAGGCCCAGTCCTGGCCCTCGACGAAGAACGGGTCGGGCGGCGCGCCCCCGCGGGCCAGCGGCGCGAACGCCTCGGGCTGGTGGAACGGGTCGAAGCCGTCCGGATGCACGCCGACCGGCAGGTCACCGTAGATGGGCGCGTGGCGTGCCGCCTCGCGAAGCTGGCGGTCGGCCAACCACTGCCCGCACAGGTGATAGCGCACCGCCGGGTCGGCCAGCCCGGCCGACGCCAACCCCTCGGCGGCCCCGGGACCCCAGGCCCGCCAGGTCCGCCCGTGGCGCTCCCCGACGGCCCGGAACCGCGCGTAGTCGAGCAGCTCGGGCCGCGTCGCCGCGAACTCCTCGAGGGACCGGCGCCCGGCGCCGCTCTGGAGCAGCGAGTCGGCGAGCGCCTCGAGGATGGAGCGGCGGAGCCGGTGCAGGGGCCCGTAGGCGACCCGCTCGGAGCGCCGGGCCTCGGTCACCACCGAGGCGAACTCCGCCGAGGCGAGGATCCGCAGCGCTTCGGGTGACGCGGCCAGCTCCGGCACCGCGTCGAGGTCGACGTAGAGCTCGTGGTAGCCGAGCCGGGTCACCGGCAGGTACGGGCTCGGGTCGGCCGGCCGGTCGAGGAAGGTCGGGTACAGGGGCAGGGTGCCGACGAACGACCCGCCCGCCGAGGTGGTCCAACGGCCCAGCTCGGCGAGGCCGGTGTAGCTGCCCACGCCCCAGTCGGACTGGGTGCGCAACGCGTACAGCGGCACGAAGAGGCCCCAGCCCCGCCGCGGCGTCGGGCACTTGGGGGCGGAGATCAACCGCGCCCTCGCCTGGACGCCGGGACCCTCGAGCGTGAGCTCGTGGTAGCCCGGCTCGATCGGGTCGCGCGACAGGGCGGCCAGCCGGACCTGCATCCCGTCCAGCACGTCGTCCAGTCGGACCCGCCGGGCCACCCCCTCCTCGGGCGTGAAGGTGAGCCAGGTCCGGGTCGGCTCGGGCGGCTCCCGGAGCGCGAAGGTCGATTCATGGGGGTCGCCGAGCCGGTGCACGAGGACCGGGTCGATGAGGCGCTCGTCGCGCTCGCGTCGGGACACCGCCAGCGCGTCGGCGCACCGGTCCGGGCCGTCGACCGGGAGGCCGAGGGCCTGGAGGACCCCGACGACGACGTCGGCGTCGACGGCCAGCTCGTGGCCGTCATGGGTGCGGTAGGCGGTCTGGACGCCGGCCACGCCGGCCAGCGCCTCGAGGTCGGCGGGCAGGCCCGGGCTCACGGGGCCGCCGCCAGCATGTCGAGGATCCCGCGGGCCGGGATCTCGACCCAGTCGGGCCGGCTGTTGGCCTCGTAGCTGAGCTCGTAGATGCCCTTCTCCAGAAGGAAGAAGTCGAGCACCCGGGCCAGCTGGTCGCGGTCGGACGGCAGGTACTTGTCGTCGGCCGACACCTCGAAGTACGAGGCCAGGAAGGTGCCGCCGACCCACCGGTACCAGTGGGTGAGCCACGCTTCCAGGCGGAGCGGCTCGACCGAGGCCACCGAGCCGCGCAGGTCGCGCGTCACGTGCATCGCGGCCACCCGCGACGCGTAGTGGAACGAACGCACCATGCCGGCCAGGTCGGCGGCCGCCGAGCGCTTGAGCCGGCGCTGGCCGAGCGAGCGGGCCGGCTCGCCCTCGAAGTCGATGATGACGAAGTCCTTCCCGGTCCACAGCACCTGGCCGAGGTGGTAGTCGCCGTGGCATCGGATCCGCTCGGCGTCGAGCGGGCCCGAGGTGATGGCGCGCAGACGGGCCAGGATCTCAGCCTCTCGATCCAGGGTCTCCTCGAGCAGCGGCGACCGGAGCTTGAGCGCGGCGGCCTGCCGGAAGGTCCGACGGGCCAGCACCCGGGCCCCGTGGAACATCGCCTGGCGGTCCATGAAGGTCAGCGCCTCGGGGGCCATGTCGGGGTCGATCGCGTCGGAGACCAGGGTGTGGTGCAGCTCGGCGGTCCGCCGGCCGAGCAGCGAGGCCCACTCCACGTGCGGGCCGACCAGCGGGTGGCCGGGCTCGAGGGTTCGCCCGGCCACGTCCAGCAGCCGGGGCGGCGGCTCGGCGGTCGGCGCGTCCGTGTGGGAGGTGGCGAGCAGCTCCTCCAGACCGTGGACGAGCGCGTCGACCAGGTAGCTCCAGCCATCGCCCTCGTTGGCAACGAACTCCTCGAGCAGCCCGATCGTGGCCGGGATGGCGCTGGGCGCGCCGCTCTGGTACTCGATGCTGCCGATGACCCGGGGCGAGCGAGGGAAGCTGGCCAGCTCGCCCAGGAACCGGCCCAGCTCGACGCCCGGGTTGATGCCCGGCTCGAACCGGCGGATGAACTTGAAGATGGCCCGGTCGCCGACCAGCACCGAGCTGTTGGACTGCTCGGCGGCGACCGGGACGGGGACCACGTCGGGGCCCATCGAGCCGACCAGGCGGCGGAACGGCGTCGGGACGCCGAGCAGCCGGCCGGCCCCGGCGAAGGTCCGCCGGCTGGTCAGCATCCCGACCATGGCCCGGGTGAAATCGGGGTCGTAGACGGCGTCGAAGAGCTTGCCGGCCTCGCCGGCGGCGTGCAGGTCGGCCAGGATGGCCTCGGGACGCCACCGGCACAGCTCCTCGGCCGCCTCGCCGGTCGCGAAGCCGAGCGTCAGCACGTACTGCTCGGGCTCGCCGGAGTCCATGTCGACCCGGACGATCACGAAGACGGATTGGGGCGGCCCGGCCCGGGCCCCCGGAGCGGTGACCGGGATGGCGTCGGTCACGGTGACCGCGGTGATGCGGCGGGCCTTCTGCGCGAACCAGCGCCGGTCGGCCAGGTACTGGGGCAGGAAGGTCTGGAACTGACGGCCCGCGTACCCCGAGAAGAGGGTCTCCCAAGACCCGGGCACGCTGAAGCTGGGCAGCTCGCCCGCGGCGTCGGGTCGCTCCCGCTCGAGCGAGAACCAGTAGAAGCCGTGGGGACCGAGGGTGATGAAGTAGGGCAGGTCCCCGACCGGCGGGAAGGCCTGGTTACCGAACAGCTCGACCGGGACCGCTCCCCGCGACTTGGACAGGTCGAGCTCGACGCACTGCGATTTTATTTTTATTTTCAACACGTCGAGCACG